>JAJTBK010000020.1 GCA_021286965.1 Comamonadaceae bacterium
TGGTGCTGCATGGCGACCTGGAGGCGGCCTTTGCCCGCTTTTGGCAGGACACGCGCGAGCGCCACCGCATGTTGGCGGGCGCCCCCGAGCGCCCGGCCCTGCCGCCCGAGGCGCTGTTCCTTTCCGCCGAGCAGTTCTACCAATGCGCCAAGCCGCTGGCGCAGCTGGCCCTGCGGGCCGACAAGACGGACGTACCCGACAACGCCTTCGCCACCGCCTTGCCCGAGTTGACCGTGGTGCGCGGCGCCGACGAGCCGCTGGCGCGCCTGCAGCAGCACCTGGCGCAGACCGCGCAGCGCGTGCTCATCCTGGCCGAGAGCGCCGGGCGGCGCGAGAGCCTGCTCGACTTTTTGCGCGCCTCGCGCCTGAACCCGCCCGCGTTTGACTCGCTGGCCGCGTTCCAGGCTGCGCCGGGCGAAAAAATCGGCATCGCCACCGCCGCCCTGGCGCAGGGCTTTGCCTGGGTGGAAGGCGGCATCGACCTGGTGACGGAAACCGAGCTCTTTGCCCAAGGCAGCACCACGCGCCGGCGCAAGAAGCAAGAGCAGGTGAGCGACGTCGAGGCGCTCATCAAAGACCTGTCGGAACTCACCCTGGGCGACCCGGTGGTGCACAGCCAGCACGGCATTGGCCGCTACCGGGGCCTGGTGCACATGGACATGGGGCAGAAAAACCCCGACGGCAGCGCCGCCCTGCAGGAGTTTTTGCACCTGGAATACGCCGCCAACGCCGTGCTCTACGTGCCCGTGAGCCAGCTGCAGCTCATCAGCCGCTACACCGGCGTCTCTGCCGACGAGGCGCCGCTGCACAAGCTGGGCAGCGGCCAGTGGGAAAAGGCCAAGCGCAAGGCCGCCGAACAAGTGCGCGACGCCGCTGCCGAGCTGCTCAACATCTACGCCCGCCGCGCCGCACGCGAGGGCCACGCCTTCCGCTATAGCCCGCAGGACTACGAGCAGTTCGTGGCCGACTTTGGCTTTGAGGAAACCGCCGACCAAAGCGCCGCCATCCACGCCGTGGTGCAAGACATGATTTCGCCGCGCCCCATGGACCGCCTGGTGTGCGGCGACGTCGGCTTTGGCAAGACCGAAGTCGCCCTGCGCGCCTGCTTTGTCGCCGTGACGGGCGGCAAGCAGGTGGCCTTTTTGGCCCCCACCACGCTCCTGGCCGAGCAGCACTACCAAACCCTGGTGGACCGCTTTGCCAAGTGGCCGGTGCGGGTGGCCGAAGTCTCGCGATTTCGCTCGGGCAAGGAAATTTCTGCCGCCGTCAAGGGCATTGCCGACGGCACGGTCGATATCGTCGTCGGCACGCACAAGCTGCTCTCGGAATCGACCCAGTTCAAGAACCTGGGCCTGCTCATCATCGACGAGGAGCACCGCTTTGGCGTGCGCCACAAAGAGGCCATGAAGCAGCTCCGCGCCGAGGTGGACGTGCTGACACTCACGGCCACCCCGATCCCGCGCACCATGGGCATGGCGCTGGAGGGGCTGCGCGATTTGTCGGTGATTGCCACCGCACCGCAGCGGCGCCTGGCCATCAAGACCTTTGTGAGGAGCGAAAACAACGGCGTCATCCGCGAGGCCGTGCTGCGCGAATTGAAACGCGGCGGCCAGTGCTACTTTCTGCACAACGAGGTGGAGACTATCGAGAACCGCAAGCAAAAGCTCGAAGAAATCCTGCCCGAGGCGCGCATCGCCATCGCCCACGGCCAGATGCCCGAGCGCGAGTTGGAGCGCGTGATGCGCGACTTCGTCGCCCAGCGTTTCAACGTACTGCTGTGCTCGACCATCATCGAGACCGGCATCGACGTGCCCAGCGCCAACACCATCCTCATCACCCGCGCCGACAAGTTCGGCCTGGCGCAGCTGCACCAGCTGCGCGGGCGCGTGGGCCGCAGCCACCACCAGGCCTACGCCTACCTCATGGTGCCGGACATCGAGGGCCTGACCAAGCAGGCGCAGCAGCGGCTCGATGCCATCCAGCAAATGGAGGAACTGGGCAGCGGCTTTTACCTCGCCATGCACGACCTGGAGATTCGCGGCGCGGGCGAGGTGCTGGGCGAGAACCAAAGCGGCAACATGCTCGAAGTGGGTTTTCAGCTCTACAACGAAATGCTGGCCGAGGCCGTGCGCTGCCTGAAAAACGGCCAGGAACCCGACCTGCTCAGCCCGCTGCAGGCGGCCACCGACATCAACCTGCACGCCCCCGCCCTGCTGCCCGATGACTACTGCGGCGACGTGCACCTGCGCCTGTCGTTCTACAAAAAACTCGCCACCGCCAAGAGCAACGACCAGGTGGACGGCCTGCTCGAAGAACTGGTGGACCGCTTTGGCAAGCTGCCGCCGCAGGCGCAAACCCTCATCGACGTGCACCGCCTGCGCGTGCTGTGCGCGCCCTACGGCGTGCTCAAGGTGGACGCCGCGCCGGGCGTGACCACCCTCACCTTCAAGCCCCAGCCGCCGGTGGACCCCATGGCCATCATCGGCCTGGTGCAGAAAAACAAGCACATCAAGCTGGCGGGCAACGAGAAGCTGCGCATCGAGCGCGAGCTGAAGGAGCCCAAGGACCGCGC
>JAJTBK010000221.1 GCA_021286965.1 Comamonadaceae bacterium
GGCTGCGCGCCCTGGTGCTGCCGGCGCTGGCGCTGGCCCTGGTGCAGGCGGCGATCTTGGCGCGCATGGTGCGCGCCGCCGTGCTCGACGTGCTGGGGCAAGACTTTGTCCGCACCGCCCGTGCCAAAGGCCTGCCACCACACACCACCTTACTGCGCCACGTGCTGCGCAACGCCCTAGTGCCGGTGCTGACGCTCGCCGGCCTGCAGCTGGCGAACCTGCTGGCCGGCACCATCGTGGTGGAAAACGTCTTCAACCTGCCGGGCCTGGGGCGGCTGGTGTTCCAGGCCATTGCCAACCGCGACCTGATCGTGCTGCGCAACTGCGTCATGCTGCTGTGCGCACTGGTGCTGTGCATCAACGCCGGCGTTGATGTCGCCAACGCCCTGGCCGATCCACGCAGCCGCAACCACCATGTCTGAGCGCCGCTGGTCAGTCCCCCTGCTGCTCGGCAGCGGCCTCACCCTGGCGCTGCTGCTGGCCAGCCTGGCGGGCCTGCTCTGGCCGCCCGCCAGCGCCCAGGCCATGGACATGGCGCAGCGCCTGCAAGCGCCCAGCAGCGCGCACTGGCTGGGCACTGACGCCTATGGCCGCGACGTGGCCGCGCAGCTGCTGCAGGGCGCGCACAGCAGCCTGGCCGTGGCCCTGTGCGCCGTCGGTCTGGGGCTGGTGCTGGGCACGGCGCTGGGGCTATGGGCGGCAGCGCGGCGCGGCTGGGTCGAGGCGCTCATCATGCGCTGCGCCGATTTCAGCTTCGCCTTCCCAGTCCTGCTCAGCGCCATCACCCTCGGCGCCCTGTGGGGGCCGGGCATGAAGACCGTCATCGTCGCCCTGGCGCTGGCCAACGTGCCGGTGTTCGCGCGCCTGAGCCGCGCCAGCGCACACAGCCTGTGGGCGCGCGAGTTCGTGCTTGCCGCCCGTGCCTGCGGCCGCACGCAGGCGCAGATCACCCGCATCCACATCCTGCCCCACCTGGTGCCGCTGCTGCTGGTGCAGGCGACGGTGCAATGCGCCCTGGCGATTTTGGCCGAAGCCGCCCTGTCCTACCTCGGCCTGGGCACGCAAGCGCCCGAACCCTCCTGGGGCCGCATGTTGAGCGAAGCCCAGACGCTGATGTTCCAGGCCCCGCTGCTGGCGCTCTGGCCAGGCTGTGCCATCGCCCTGACGGTGCTGGGACTGAACCTGCTGGGCGACGGCCTGCGCGACCGGCTCGATCCACGCCGGCGCTGAACTTACGCCCCCCGTTCTGCGCTCACGGCCAGAGTTATCCCGGTGGTGTACAAACGTGCCAAAGGATTTCCATGCACAGCAACCGCCGATCGCTTCTGGCGGGCAGCGCCATCGCCGCCGCCGCCTGCGCCCTGCCCTGGCCCCTCTGGGCACAGGGGCGCAAAGACCAGCTCACCCTGGGCCTGGCCCTGGAGCCGCCCGGGCTCGACCCGACCGCCGGCGCCGCCTCGTCGATTGCCGAAGTGGTGCTCTACAACATCTTCGAGACCCTGACCAAAATCAACCCCGACGGCAGCGTCTCGCCCCTGCTCGCCGAGAGCTGGGAGCTGGGCAGCGACCTCAAGAGCTGCACCCTGCGCCTGCGCCGGGGCGTGCAGTTTCACAACGGCGCACCCTGCAACGCCCACAGCGTGCAGTTTTCCTTCGAGCGCGCTGGCAGCGCCAAAAGCACGAACAAAGACAAAGCCACCTTCGCCCAGTTGCGCACCGAGGTGCTCGACGAACACACCGTGCGCCTGCACAGCAGCGAGGTCGAGCCCGACCTGCTGTTCCTGCTCGGCCAGGCCACGGCCATCATCGTCGAGCCCACCAGCGCCGCCAGCAACGCCAGCAAACCCATCGGCACCGGCCCCTACCGGCTGCAGTCCTGGACACGCGGCGCCGCGCTCACGCTCACGCGCTGGGATGGCTGGCGCAGCGCGCACAGCGTGCGCCTGGCACGCGTCACCTTCCGCTTCATCGCCGACCCGGCAGCGCAGGTCGCCGCGCTGCTGGCCGGCGACGTGGACGCCTTCCCGCGCGTGACACCGCGCAGCATGGCGCAGTTCAAGGCCCAGCCGCGCTTTCAGGTCATCGTCAGCGGCTCGCGCGCCAAGACCATCCTGGCCATGAACCACGCGCGCAAGCCGCTGCAGGATCGGCGCGTGCGCTGCGCCATCGCCGCCGCCATCGACCGCGAGGCCGTCATCCAGGGCGCTGCCGACGGCCTCGGCCGCCCCATCGGCAGCCACTACGTGCCCGGCGCCTTCGGCTACGTCGATACCACCGGCCTCAATCCTTACGACCCCGACAAGGCCAGAAAACTGCTGGCCGAGGCCGGCGTCAAGCTGCCGCTGGCACTCACCCTGACCCTGCCACCCACGCCCTACGCGCGCCAGGGCGGCGAGATCATCGCCGCCATGCTGGCCAAGGTCGGCATCCAGGCGCGGCTGCAGAACGTGGAATGGGCGCAGTGGCTGGCCGGCACCTACGGCCAGAAAAACTACGACCTGACGCTGATCTCGCACGTCGAACCGCTAGACCTGGGCACCTTCGCCAAGCCGGGGTACTACTGGGGCTACCAATCGGCCACCTTCAACACCCTGTACGCGCAGATCCAGCACAGCACCCGCCCCGCCGACCGCGCCCGCCTGCTCGGCGACGCCCAGCGCCTGCTGGCGCAGGACTGCGTGCACGCCTTTCTCTACCAGCCGCAATGGGTCACCGTCGCCGCCAAAGACCTGCGCGGGCTGTGGAGCGACATGCCGGTGTTCGTGAACGATTTGGCGGGGATGTACTGGGCTTGAAAAATAAAAGCGCAAAAACAAAAGCGCAGCCGGTGCTGCGCTTTTGTCCATAGCCAAGCCAGGTTTAGTTGGCGGCGACCTCACGCTCGATCGTCAGGCCACTGATATTGACCTTGAGCAGCAGCACGGTGCCGCCAGCCGGTGGGGTGGCCAACTGCGAGGTGTACTGGTGGCGAATGCCGGTTTGCATACTGGTGAACAGGTCGGCAATCGACTCATTTTCACGGCGTTGGTATTCACCACCGGTTTTCTGGGCCACATCCTTCATCGTCGTTTCATCAACGCTGTAGGCATTTCCAAATGCCACCATGTGCACCGGAATGCCAGCCTTCTTGGCCTTGTCAACCACGGTTGCCGAAGTAGATGGGTACGAAGCATTATCCTGACCGTCGGTCATGGCAATGACCAGCTTGCGCTTGCTCGTGCGCTTGACCAGTTCATCCAGGCCCTTGTCGGTTGCCGCCCACAGGGCCGTAGAACCACCCCAAGGGTGGTAGCCCTTGGCCGTGAAGGCGTCGTCCTTGTGCTTGGCCACCTT
>JAJTBK010000536.1 GCA_021286965.1 Comamonadaceae bacterium
TAAAAGATAGCTGCTAGCGCTTGCTTTGCCTTGGTTTGCAAGCCAAATAGACTGCAAATCAAGTGCCAGCAAGCGCTACCAGCTCCTGTTTTGCTAGCGCAGACGCGCCAGGGCGGCGCTTCCGAGCTCGGCCATGCGCGCCAGGAAGTCGGTGCCCATGGTGGCGTCAAAGCGCTGCGCGTCGGGCGAGCCCAGCACCAGCAGGCCAAAGGCGGGCGTGGTGCTGTCGATGCCGCCTTCGCGCAGCGGCAGCAGCGCCAGCGACTGCACGCTGCTCGCGTCGGCCAGCCAGGCGGTGGCTTCAAAGCCGAGGTTGGGGCCGCAAAACGGCATCGTCAGCGAGGTGGCGAAGGCGCGCGTGTCCTCGCTCGCGCCCTGGGCAAAGGCGGCGCCCTGGTATTGCGGCGCCACGTCCCACACGCGCAGCGCGGCCTGCGGCACGTCGAAGGCGTTTTCTATGCCCTGCGCCAGCACCTGCGGCAGGTCTGCCGGGGCGATGCAGCGCGCCAGGGTGCAGGCCCAGGCGTGGATTTTTTGCGCGATGGCGGTGTTCTCGTTGCTGTGGCGCACCATGTCCATGACGCGCTGCTCCAGGCCCTTGATTTTTTCGCGCAGCAGCTCGGCCTGGCGTTCGTGCAGGCTGACGGCGCGCTGCCCGTGCGGGCTGGCGATGGTGATGCTGGCGAGCACCTCGGCGTGGCGCTGGAAGAACGCCGGCGTGTTGCACAGGTAGGCGGCAATGTCGTTTTCCGACAGCGGCGGCAGGGGGGAGGTTTCCATGGTCATAGCAGGTCAGGCAGATCGATCTGGCCCTCGAACACCGTGGTGGCGGGGCCGGTGAGGAAAACGGCATCGCTGGCGCCACCGGCCCAGGCGATGGTGAGCAGGCCGCCGCGCGTGTGCACGTCCACCAGGCCGTCCAGCAGCCCCAGGCGGATGCCCGAGACCACGGCGGCGCAGGCGCCGGTGCCGCAGGCCAGCGTTTCGCCGGCGCCGCGCTCGTACACGCGCAGGCGGATCTGGCGGCGGCTTTGCACCTGCATGAAGCCGACGTTGACGCGCGCCGGAAAGCGCGGGTGCGACTCGATCAGCGGCCCCCACGCGGCCACCGGGGCGCTGTCGGTGTCGTCCACCCGCAGCACCGCGTGCGGGTTGCCCATGGACACCACCGCTATCGAAACCGTAGCTGCTGGCGCAAGCCCATCGAGCGTCAGCGGCCATATCTGCCCCTCGCCCTGGGGCTGGGGCACGAGCCCGTCGGTGGCAAACGGCAGCTGCGCCGGCAGCAGGCGCGGGCAGCCCATATCGACCGTCACACGGCCATCGGCGTTCAGGCGCGGGGCGATGACGCCGGCGCGCGTCTGCACGCGGATGCGGTCCTTGTCGGTCAGGCCCTTGTCGCGCACGTAGCGGGCAAAGCAGCGCGCGCCGTTGCCGCACTGCTCGACCTCGCCGCCATCGGCGTTGTGGATCACGTATTCAAAATCGAGGCCCGGCGCCGGCGCCGCGCGCACGCTCAAAATCTGGTCGGCGCCGATGCCGAAATGCCGGTCGGCCAGCCAGCGGTACTGCGCCGCCGACAGGCCCAGGCGGCCCCGGGTTTCGTCGAGCACGATGAAGTCGTTGCCCGCGCCCTGCATTTTGGTAAAGCGGATTTGCATGATGGGCGCACATTATCCGCATCTGCCAGCGCGGCGACGCACACGTTCCGGGGGGATTTGGTTTATCGTCCCCACCCCAACCGCTTTGCACCCCTGCCCGCCCCATGAAACTCTGGCACCACCTGCACCAACCTCAATGGGGCGCGCTGCTGCTGCGCGTCACCCTGGCCCTTTTGCTGCTGCTGCACGGCATTGCCAAGCTGCGCTACGGCATCGGCTGGATCGAAGGCCAGGTGGTGCGCCACGGCCTGCCCGGCGCCCTGGCCTACGCCGTGTACCTGGGCGAAGTCGTGGCGCCACTGTTGCTGCTGGTGGGCTACTGGGTGGTGCCGGCGGCGCTGCTGGTGGTCGTCAACATGGTCGTGGCCCTGGTGCTGGTGCACTCCGGCGACTGGCTGCGGCTGACCCAGGCCGGCGGCTGGGCGCTGGAGCTGCAGGCGTTCTACCTCGTGGGCGCGCTCACCATCGCCCTCACGGCCAAGCCGGGCAAATGACCATGGTGCGCCCCCACCAACAACTGCACCCGGCGCAGCCGCCGGCCACACCGCTGGCCGCCGCCACCGTGCTGCTGCTGCGCGACGACGCCCAGGACCGGCTGCAGGTGCTGATGACGCGCCGCGCCGCCGGCGCCAGCTTTGCGCCCAGCGCCTACGTCTTTCCCGGCGGCGGCATCGAGGCCCAGGACAGCACCGCCCACGCCCAGGCGCAGGCACGCCCCGGGCAGGCCGGCACCGCGCTGACCGAGGCCCTGGCCGCCATCCGCGAGAGCTTTGAAGAACTCGGCCTGCTGCTGGCGCGCCACGCCGATGGCCGCTGGGCCAGCGCCGCCGACATCGCACGGCTCGATCGCCGCGCCCACCTGGCCGCGCAATGCCAGGCGCACGGCCTGCGCCTGGCGGCCGACGCCCTGTGGCCGCTGGCGCACTGGACGGCCGACCGCAGCCTGCCCAAGCGCTTTGCCGTGCCCTTCTTCGTCGCCGCCATGCCCCCCGGGCAGACGGCGCAGGCCGACGAAACCGAGCAGTTCGAGCCCTGCTGGGTGCGCCCGCAAGAGGCGCTGGCGCAGCACGCCGAAGGCCGCTTCGCCATGATCTACCCCACGGTGCGCACGCTCGAACGCCTCGCCGCCTACGCCGACAGCGCCGCCGTGCTCGCCGCCGTCGCCGCCGGCCCGCTGTGGGCCAGCTGCCCGCGCAGCGGCCTGAAAAACGGCCAGGAAATGCGCTTCATGGAGCACGAGCCGGCCTACGGCGAACTCGCCCTGGTCTGCCCCGACGGCCAGGTCGCGCACGCGCTCGACTGGCAAAGCGCACACCCCGTGCCGCTGCTGCGCAACCTGCAGCGCCTGACGGCGCCCAACCCCGGCCTGATGACCGGCCCCGGCACCAACAGCTACCTGGTGGGCGAGCCGGCCACCGGCTTCATCGCCATCGACCCCGGCCCGGCCGACGCCGGCCACGTGCAGCGCCTGTGGCAGGCCGCTGGCGGCGACATCCGCGCCATCGTCTGCACCCACTCGCACCAGGACCACGCCCCCGGCGCCGCGCCGCTGCAACAGCTGTGCGTGCAGGCCGGGCGCGCCGCACCGCCCATCCTGGGCCTGCCATCGCAGCCCACGGCGCGCGCCAACAGCCAGTTCCAGCCCGACCGGGTGCTACAAAATAATGAGCTACTCACGCTGACTGGACAAGGGAAAGAGGGCGAAATCACCCACACCCTGGAAGTGATCCACACCCCCGGCCACGCCGCCAACCACCTGTGCCTGCTGCTGCGCGAAGATGCGCTGCTGTTCTCGGGCGACCACATCCTCAGCGGCAGCACCACTGTCATCGACCCGCCCGACGGCAACATGACCGCCTACCTCGACTCGCTCGCGCGCCTGGACGCGCTGTGCGCCACGCACGGCGTGGAATTCATCCTGCCGGCCCACGGCCACGTGCTGCACCAGGCGCGCCGCACCATCGCCCAGCTGCGCGCACACCGCCTGGCACGCGAAGCCAAGGTGCGTGCCGCGCTCGAACAATGCCCCGGCGGCAGCCTGCAAGACTGGCTCGCCCTGGCCTACGCCGACACCCCGCGCGCCCTCTGGCCGGTGGCCGAACGCTCGCTGCGCGCCCACATCGAACGCCTGCAATCCCTGCCCACACCATGACCGACGACACCACCCGCCTGGCCAAGCGCCTGGCGCAAGAACTCCCCTGCTCGCGCCGCGAGGCCGAGCAGTACATCGAAGGCGGCTGGGTCAGCGTGGACGGCCACATCGTCGAGCTGCCCGGCGCCCGCGTCGCGCCGCAGCAGCGCGTGGCACTGGCGCCCGACGCCAGCCTGCTGGAGCTGACCCCCGTCACCCTGCTGCTGCACAAACCCCCGGGCTATGAAGCCGGCTTGGGGCTGGACGCCGGCCACGCCGCGCACAGCAGCCGCAGCCAGGGCGCGCCCGCAGCCCTTGGCCTGCTCAACGCGGCATCGCACCTGCCCGAGGACGCATCTGGCACCAAGGTGCTGCTGCGCCACTTCAAGCAGCTCGAATGCTTCACGCCCCTGCCCACGCCCGCCAGCGGCCTGGTGGTCTACACGCAAGACCGCCGCATCGCACGCAAGCTGCAGGAAGACATCGAGACGCTGGAGCAGGAATGCATCGTCGAAGTGGCCGGCCAGATCGCCGAGGGCGGCCTGCAAAAACTCTGCCACGGCCTCTCGTTCAACGGCCGGCCGCTGCCGCCCATCAAGGTCAGCTGGCAAAACGAAACGCGGCTGCGCTTTGCCTTGAAGGGCATCCGCCCGGGGCAGATTCCCGCCATGTGCGAGGCCGTGGGCCTGCAAGTGCGGGCCATCAAACGCATCCGCATCGGCCGCGTGCCCCTGGCCAAGGTGCCCGAGGGGCAGTGGCGGTATTTGCAGGGGTGGGAGCGGTTTTGACCCTGGCCGTGCCGCGCATCCAATTGACGCATTAAGATGCTCGTTTTGATGAAAGGCCACCATGCGCACCACCGTCACCATCGACGACCAGCTCTACCAGCGCGCCCTGGAGCTGGCCGGCCCTGAGCTGGACAAGGCCGACCTGTTTCGCGCCGCCGTCGAAGCCTTTGTGCGCGTGCAGGCTGGGCAGCGCCTGGCCGCCCTGGGTGGGCAGGCGCCGGACATGGCCGACATTCCGCGCCGCCGCGCCGAAGCCGCCCCCACCACCGCCGCCCCCACCTCGCGCACACCCTCGCGCAAACGCCCGGAGCCCCGCGCGTGAGGGTGCTGGTCGATACCAGCGTCTGGGTGGCGCACTGGCGCGCCCGCAACGCTGCCCTGGCGGCGCTGCTGCAGGCCGACGCCGCCCTCATGCACCCCATGGTGCTGGGCGAAATCGCCTGCGGCACACCGCCCCAGCGCGCCACCAGCCTGGCCGCCCTGGCCGACCTGCGCCCCGCCCATCAAGCCACGCCCAGCGAAACCCTGGCCCTGATCGAGCGCCACACCCTGTACGGCCAAGGCCTGGGCTGGGTCGATTGCACGCTGCTGGCCAGCACCCTCATCACCCCCGCCGCCCGCCTCTGGACGCTCGACGCCCGCCTGGCCGCGCAGGCCCAGCGCCTGGGCGTGGGCTACCAGCCGGCCCTGCCTGCGCCGCACTGACCCGTTTTTTTGCCCCATGTCCTCCCCCGCCACCTCCCTGCTGCAGCGCCTGCCCCACCTGAACGCCGAAGAACTGCGCCGCCTGCTCACCGAGCAGCTCACGCGCCAAAAGCTCGGCCTGTATTGGGAGCGCGACGCCATCGCCCACGACCGCGCGCTGAACGCCGACGTGGTGCTGCCGCGCCTGGTGCCCGAGTACAGCCATACGCCTGAAGGCTGCACGGCGCACGCCAACCTCATCATCGAGGGCGACAACTTCGACAGCCTGCGCCTCCTGCGCGCCACGCACGCGGGCAAGGTGCGCGTGATCTACATCGACCCGCCCTACAACACCGGCAACAAGGACTGGGTCTACAACGACCAGTTCGTGGGCGCCAATGACCGCTGGCGCCACAGCCAGTGGCTGGAATTTTTATACCAGCGCCTGTGCCTGGCGCGTGATTTGCTCACCAGCGACGGCGTGATCCTGGTCAGCATCAACGACGAAAACCGGGCGCGGCTGGAGCTGTTGATGGACGAGGTGTTTCCGGGGCGGCGCGTGGGTAGTTTTGTCTGGCGCAGCCGCACGGGCGGGAACGATGCGAAAGGCGC
>JAJTBK010000037.1 GCA_021286965.1 Comamonadaceae bacterium
CGATACCGCTACCATCGCAGCCTACCGAGCAACCACCCCAAAGGCCCCCCGCGTGATCCATGTTGTGCTGTGCGATGACCACGCCGTGCTGCGGCGCGGCATCCGCGACACTCTGCTTGACGACCCCGACATCGCCGTCACCGCCGAGGCCGCTGGCTACTCCGAGCTGCGCGAGGCGCTGCGCCACGTCACCTGCGACGTGCTGCTGCTGGACATCAACATGCCCGGGCGCAGCGGCCTGGAGGTGCTCGCCAGCCTGCGCGAGACACATCCGGCGATCCGGGTGCTGATGGTGTCGATGTACCCCGAGGACCAATACGCCCTACGCTGCCTGAAGGCCGGCGCCCATGGCTACGCCAACAAGGCCGGCGATCCCGGCGCCCTGATTGCCGCCGTGCACACCCTGGCGCAGGGGCGCAAGTACCTCACGCCCGAAGTCGCGCAGATGATGGCCGACAGCCTGGCCGAGCCCGCGCCCGAGCTGCCGCACGAGACGCTGTCCGAGCGCGAGCTGCAAACCCTGGTGAAAATCGCCTCCGGCAAGCGCCTGTCCGACATTGCCGAGGAGCTCATGCTCAGCCCCAAAACCGTGAGCGTGTACCGCGCCCGGGTGCTGGAAAAGCTCAAGCTCAGCAACAACGCCGAGCTCACGGTGTACGCCATCCGCAACCAGCTGGTTTAAGGACAAAAAATGGCTCCAGCGCTTATCAAATAAGCGCGAGCAGCTATCATTTTTGAAATATATCGAGCGCCCGGTAGAGCAGCGTCAGCAGCGGCTGCTCGAGCTGCGGCAAGAGGGCCGTGATGCCCACCATGCCCACCGTCAGCGTCACCGGAAAGCCAACGGCGTAGATGTTCATCTGCGGCGCCACGCGCGAGATCACGCCCAGCGTCAGGTTGACGAACAGCATCAGCGCCATCAGCGGCAGCGCCAGCCAGAAAGCGCTGGAGAACAGCGCGCTGCCCAGCTCGAACAGCCGCATCTGCGCCAGCGATTGCAGAAAATCGCCATTCACCGGGAAGAATTCAAAACTCTTGACCACCGCCAGCAACACCACCAGGTGGCCGTTGATGACGACGAACAAAAGCGTGGCCATATTGCCAAAGAAGCGCCCGACGGCGCTGAGCTGGCCACCGCTGGCCGGGTCGAAGAAGGAGGCGAAGTTCAGCCCCATCTGCAGGCCGATGATCTCGCCCGCCATCTCCAGCGCCGCGAACACGATGCGCACGGCAAACCCCAGCGCCATGCCCACGGCCACCTGCTGCGCCACGGCGCCCAGGGCCTCGCGGTCGTTCATGCCGATGACCGGCTGCGGCCCGAGCATGGCCTGGGCGCACAGGGCAATGAAAAACGCCAGCCCAACCTTGACCCGCATCGGAATGGCGCGCATGGAGAACACCGGCGCCGTCGAAAACAGCGCCAGCACGCGCAAAAACGGCCACAGCAGGGGCGAGAGCCAGGCCATGATCTGGCCCTCGGTAAAGCTGATCACTGCCGACGCTCCCCCGTCAGCCCAGGGCCAGGGGCAAAGATTCGAGCATCCGCCGCAGGTAGTCCACCAGCGTCGCCAGCATCCACGGCCCGGCGACGGCAAACACCACCAGCGCCGCCACCAGCTTGGGCACGAAGGCCAGCGTCGCTTCGTGGATCTGCGTCACCGCCTGGAACACGCTCACCAGCAGGCCCACGGCCATGATGGTGCCCAAGAGGGGCATGGACACCATCAGCAGCATGGTCAGTGCCTCGTTGCCGATCGTCAGCACCATTTGTGCGTTCATGGCCGCGCTCCTAGGTAGCAAAGCTCGCCGCCAGCGAGCCGATCAGCAGGTTCCAGCCATCGGCGAGCACGAACAGCATGAGCTTGAACGGCAGCGCCACCAGCACCGGCGAAAGCATCATCATGCCCAGCGACATCAAAATGCTGGCCACCACCATGTCGATGACCAGAAACGGAATGAAGATCATGAAGCCGATCTGGAACGCCGTTTTCAGCTCGCTGGTGACAAAGGCCGGCACGATGACGCGAAACGGCGCCTGCTCGGCCGTCACATCCGCCTCCAGCCGGGCCAGGCGGGCAAACAACGCAAAGTCGGACTGGCGCGTCTGCTTGAGCATGAAGGCGCGCATCGGCGCCTGGGCCTTGTCCAGCGCCTGCTCAAAACTCAGGGCGTTGGTGGTGTAGGGCTTGTACGCCTCCTGGTAGACCTTGTCGAAAGTCGGCCCCATGACGAAGAAAGTCAGGAACAGCGACAACCCAATGACCACCTGGTTCGGCGGCGCCGACTGCGTACCCAGCGCCTGGCGCAGGAGCGAGAGCACGATGACGATGCGCGTAAAACCCGTCATCAACAGCAGCACCGCCGGCAGGAACGACAGGGCGGTAAAAAACAGCAGCGTCTGGATCGGCACCGAATAGCTGTTGCCGCCCGCGCCCGCACCGACCATCAAGGGCAGACTCGCCGGCGCCCCCTGGGCCGAGCACAGGCTGGTTGCCGCCAACAGCAGGCCGGCGACGGCGCCGCGCCGCCACGACCAATGCACACGCTTCATGGCAGCCCCGGCGTGACGGCCTGCGGCGTAGCCTGGGCAGTAGCCATTTCGGTGCGAAACGACGCCGGCGGCAGCGCGGGCGCCGTGCCCAGCACGTGCAGGCATTGCAGCTGCTGCGCCGTCACCCCGAGCACGAGCACTGCGCGCTGCCCCTCGTGCTGGACTTCCACGGTCACCACGCGCTGCTGCGGCCCCACGGCTACCTGGGTCAGCACGCGCGAACCCGCACTGCCGCCCCCCAGGCCGGCCTGGCGCAACT
>JAJTBK010000233.1 GCA_021286965.1 Comamonadaceae bacterium
AGTTGTGCGGGCGGCACCGAAGGCGGCGCCAGCGGGCGTTCGAGTGCCCCCGCCAGGGCGATGGCGGCAGTCCAGTCCGTCCAGCCGCCCAGGCCATCGGCCAGGGCCGGCGCCAGCGGCGCCGGCGCACCCGTGCGCGCCAACAGGCGCACCAGCGCGGTGCTGGTGAGGCGACTGGACGGCAGGCGGCGGGCAGGCAAGGCAGGCAAAGGGGTGGCGAGCGGCGAAAAACCCGGCAGTCTACACAGCCGCCGGGATGCTGGCCGCGTGCCGCAGGCTGTAAACGCATGACAAAAAATAGCGATCCGGCTTTACAGGCAGGCGCCAATAGCTATCAAACAAGTAGCATCACAAGGCCCGCCGTGGACTGGGGGGCCCTGCCTACGGCCGGGTGCGCACGGCGGTGTCACACGCGTCACCACCAGTGCCGACGGGCCATGGGGCTCAGTTACGCTCGGAGACCATGACAACGCCTCCCGCCGCCCCAGCGCCCCCCACTTCTGGCGCCCTGATCCTGCAGCTGCCGCAAATTGCCTCCTGGCAAATCGCCACGCTGGCACTGCCGACGGCCCCCGCCATCGTGGCCACGCTGCCGGCGATGCAACGCGGCGCAGTATGGAAACCCCGGCAGGTGGAGCTGCTGTGGGATTCGGTCACCCGAGGGTTTCCAATCGGCGCTTTTTTGCTCGCCCCTTTCGACCCGGCACGGGGGCAGCAAAACGCCAAATACCAGCAAGACACGGCCACGGCGCCCAATTACCACCTGCTCGATGGCCAGCAACGCGCCACTGCCATTGCCCTGGGTTTCTTCGACCCCTGGGCCACGCCTGTGCCAGAGCCCCTGGCGGTGCTGTGGGTGGATGTGGCGCCGCCGGCCGAGTCCAGCGACGTGGCCACCGTGTTTCGCGTGCTCACCCGCTCCCACCCCTGGGGCTACCGGCGCCACAAGCCCGAAGAAACGCTGAGCATCGCGGCCATCCGGCAAGTCCTGCAAGAGGGCTACCGCCTGGCCAGCCCCGAGCTGCAGGCCACAGCCCCGCACCGGCTGCCACTGACGCATGTCTGGCCCGCCGATGCCCAGGCCCCGATGCCTCTGGCCTTCGTGCTGCAGGCCCTGCTGGCTGGTGGCACGCTGGCCGACATCACGCGGCACGTACAAGCGCAGCTCCTGCGACTGCCCTTCTGGGCCAGCAACGCCGGCAGCTGGCCAGCGACGCGCGCACGCATTACCACCGCCCTGACCCAGGCTCCGGGGGGTTGGGCACAGCTGGTCGAACGCCTGCGCACCCACGCCAGCCTGGCGCCCCACTATGGCGTGCCGGTGATGCTGCTACCCCATACCGCCCGCCCCGAAAACACACAAGCCATCGATCCGCTGGAGACACTGTTCATCCGCGTCAACCAGGCCGGCACCCGTCTGGAGGGCGAGGAGCTGATGTACTCGATCTTGAAATCGAACTGGATACAGGCGCCGGCCTTCATCGATCGCCTGGGCCAGCGCCTGCTGCAAGCGCCGCGCCTGGTGATGCTCGCCAGCCGGTTGGTGCTGGCACAGATGCAAGCGCCCGACGAGAGTGTCCCCCCGGCCGCCCCGGACGTAGCGCAATTTCGCCGCCTGATGCACGGCCAGGACGGCCACCGCGCCCACTTTGCCCAACACCTGGAGGCGTTCATCCAAGGCGCCGGGGTGGCGGTTTTCACGCACGTACGCCGCCTGCTGACCGACCGCGCCTTGCCCGGTGGCGAACAGGCACTGCCGCAGGTACTGGCGTGCGAACTCGGGCAAAAAACCCCGGATGTCTTGTTCCTGCTGCTGGCCTGGGCGCAGCGCGTGCACCAGGCAGGACTCGACCCTTGCGCCCTGAGCGCAGCACAAAGGCGCCAGCTGCTGGGTTTTGTCACCGCCCTGTCCTGGTTCGCCCCCCACCCGCGCCGGGCCGTGGCCGCCCTGTGGCCCCGGCTGCGCACTTTGCCGGCACGGCAGCTGGCTGATTTTTTCTCCCGCCCCCAGTTCCTGCTTTGCCTGGCCCTGGGCCCCCAAAACGCACTCCAGGCGTGCCCTTTACCGCCCCCGGATGTACTGGAGAAAATCATCGCCGACCGGGTTACCCGCCCACGCGGCGATTACGGTGGCTTCAACGACGCCCACAGCGATTTTTGGCGCCGTTGGGATTGGTATGAGTGGCTGCAAAAATCCCACCCCGGGGTACTCAAGGACTGGTTCGCCACCCACATCGATACGCTATGGCGCCGCGCCGTCCCAGGCCAGGCGCCACCCGAGGCCGGCGCCAGCACCAGCGCCCGGGAACAGGCATGGCAGCATTTTTCCGACCAGCTTTGGGGACAAAAATCCCTGCTCCTGTACACCCAGCGCCATTGGCTCGAACGCTGGTTTCCTGAATACGACCCCACCCTGCCCGATCAAATGGAAGATCACAACCGCCCCTGGGACTGGGATCATATTTTTCCCCAGCGCTACTTCAAAACCGAGCAGGGCGGCAGCCGGCGCAATATTGCCCCCATCCTCTGGGACTGGCACGCCAGCATTGGCAACCTGCGCGCCTGGCCGCTGGAGGCCAACCGCGCCGACCAGGACAGCTCGCCCGAGGCCAAACTCAGCCACACCAGCAGCACCACCGAACGCTACGCCATGCCCGACGCCCAGGCCCAATGCGCCGCCAGCGGCATCGCCTACCAAGGCCCGGGCTGGCAAGACTGGTGCGACTGCGTGCCTGCAGGCGTCGCCGAAGGCACGCTGCCAGCCTATTACCTGGCCGACCCCGAGCATGGCGGCCAAGCCCGTCAAGCCCTGGTGCGGGCCATTACCGGACGGCTGTGTGGGCTGTACCGCCAGTGGTACGAGGGCCTGCGCATTGCCGCACTGATGCCAGAAAATAGTCAAAAACCATAGCGCCTCACGCTTTCCCCACAAGCCCTAGCTCCTATTTTCCTTCTTGCTGCCATGCCCACCCCCATCCCCCCCGGCCTCATCGCCCTGCACAGCAACCACACCGACTCGCTCCTGGACGCCGTCGCCGCCTGGCTGCAACAGCACCCGCTGGCGCCGCTGGAGAGCGAGGTGGTGCTGGTGCAGAGCAACGGCATGGCCGAGTGGGTGAAGATGCAGCTGGCCGCGCAGCACGGCGTGTGCGCTGGCGCCCAGGTGGAGCTGCCGGCGCGCTTCGTCTGGCGCAGCTGCCGCCAGGTGCTGGGGCGCGCGGCGGTGCCGGCGGCCTCGGCGCTGGACAAGGCGCCGCTGGTCTGGCGCCTGGTGCGGCTGCTGCCCACGCTGCTCGACGCGCCCGTCTACGCGCCGCTGGCGCAGTACCTGCGCCCGGGCGAGCCCGAACGCCTGCTGCAGCTGGCCCAGCGCCTGGCCGATTTGTACGACCAGTACCAGATCTACCGCAGCGACTGGCTGGCCGCCTGGGCCGAGGGCCGCGCCGTGCTGCTCCAGCCCGGCCAGCCCGACACCCCGCTGCCGCCGGAGCAAGCCTGGCAATGCGCGCTGTGGCAGGCGCTGCACGCCAGCCTGACGCCGCCGGAGCAGGCGGGCACGCGCGGCGCGGTGCAGGCGCGTGTGCTGGCGCACCTGCAGTCCGGCCAGGCGCCCCTGCAGCCGCTGGCGCGGCGCGTGGTGGTGTTTGGCCTGGCGCACATGCCGCTATCGCTGCTGCAGCTGCTGGCCGCGCTGGCGCGCCACACTCAGGTGCTGCTGGCCGTGCCCAACCCCTGCCGCTACCACTGGGCCGATGCCATCGACGGGCGCGAGCTGCTGCGCCAGGCGCAGCGGCGCCACCCGCTGCGCGCCGGGCGCGACCTGGCCACCGTGCCGCTGGCGGCCATGCACGCCCACGCCCACCCGCTGCTGGCGGCCTGGGGGCGCCAGTGCCGCGACACGGTGCGCCAGCTCGACGAATTCGACACCACGCTGCAGATGGTCGCGCAGCT
>JAJTBK010000062.1 GCA_021286965.1 Comamonadaceae bacterium
ACGCCACCGAGCATGGCGCCGGGAATCGAGCCGATGCCGCCGCGCACGGCCGCCGTGAACGCCTTGACGCGGACGAGGAAGCCGATGAAGGGGTTGAGCTTGCCCACGGCGAGCGCAATCAGCACTCCGCCCACGGCCGCCAGCACGGCGCCGAGAATGAAGGTGAACGAGATCACGCGGTTGACGTCAATGCCCAAGAGGCCCGCCATGTGCATGTCCTGCGAGCAGGCGCGGCTGGCGCGGCCCATGCGTGAATGCCTGATGTACAGCGTCAGGGCAATCATCAGCACCACGGTGACGGCGATGATGAGCACGCGCGTGTAGGGCACGAAAATTTCAAAGCCACCCTCTTCGCCAAAGCGCAGTGCGCCTGGCAGCAGCGAGGGCACGGCCATGTCGCGCGCGCCTTGGCCGAGGGCCACCCAGTTTTGCAAAAAGATCGACATGCCAATGGCCGAAATCAGCGCCACCAGGCGGGGGCTGCTGCGCAGGGGCTTGTAGGCCACCTGCTCGACGACAAAGCCGTACACCCCGGTGACGAGGACGGCCACCAGCAGCATGAGAGCGATGACCACCGGCACCGGCAGCGCACTTTGCGTACCCAGACTGGCCAGGGTGACCAGGCCGGCGTAGGCGCCGATCATGTAAATTTCGCCGTGCGCGAAGTTGATCATGCCGATGATGCCGTACACCATGGTGTAGCCGATGGCAATCAGCGCATAGATCGCTCCGAGCGACAGGCCGTTGAAGAGCTGTTGTACCAGCTGCGGCAGGAGTTCAGACATCCTGGGCCTCTTGATAAAGAGATGGGATCACAAGGGCGATACCCTGAAAAAACGGAAAAACCCCGACAGCTCTCAACCTTGTGGGGAGAGCGTCGGGGCGAAGGGGATGACAGACTTACTTGGCGACCGTCTTGGTGCCGTCCTTGTGCCATTCAAACACTTGGAAATCGAACGACTTCAGGTCGCCGTTCTTGTTCCAGCTGATGGCGCCCAGGGGCGTCTCGAAAGTGGCCTTGTGCAGGTGCTCGGCCACCTTGGCCGGATCGTCGCCGACGGCCTTGATGCTGTCGAGGATGACCTGCGCGGCAGCGTAGGAAGTCAGCTGGAAGGCGCCCGCAGCGTCACGCTTCTTGTCCTTGAAGGCCTTGACGACGGCGGCGTTCTTCGGGTTGGCCGAGAAGTCGGCCGGCAGCGTCAGCAACATGCCTTCGACGGCGGGGCCGGCGATGGCGTTGACTTCGGGGTTGCCCACGCCCTCGGGGCCCATCATCTTCACCTTCAGGCCCTGCTCGCCCGCTTGGCGCAGCAGCAGGCCCATTTCAGGGTGGTAGCCGCCGTAGTAGACGAAATCGACGCCTGCGCTCTTGAGCTTGGTGATGACGGCGGAGTAGTCGCTGTCGCCGGCGTTGATGCCCTCGAACAGGGCGACGTTGATGCCGGCCTTCTTCAGGTCGTCGCGCACGGAGGCGGCAATGCCCTGGCCGTAGGACTGCTTGTCGTGCAGCACGGCAACCTTTTTGGGCTTGATCTTCTCGGCGATGAACTTGGCAGCGGCAGGGCCCTGCTGGTCATCACGGCCGATGGTGCGGAAGATGAAGTGGAAATTCTTGCCTTCGGTCAGTGCCGGCGAGGTCGCCGACGGGGTGACCACGACCACGCCTTCGTTGTTGTAGATCGGGGCAGCGGCAATGGTGGCGCCCGAGCACACGGGGCCGACGACGTAATGAATCTTGTCGTTGATGACGCGGTTGGCAGCAACCGGGCCCTGCTTGGGCTCGCAAGCATCGTCCACGACGACGAGCTCGACCTTCTTGCCATTGATACCACCGGCGGCGTTGACCATTTCAACAGCGGTCGTTGCGCCTTCCTTGACCATGTCACCGTACTGGGTCACGGGGCCGGTAGCGGGACCGACCAGAGCAATCTTGATTTGTGCGTGGGCGCCGGACATGAACAGGGCGCCTGCTGCGCCCATGGCGGCTACCACGGCTTTCATACGAAAAGAGGTATTCATGGTGTCTCCTGGGTACCTTGAATGAACACAAAAAAGGCGCTTGACCGGAAACTTATGGTTCCTCAGCCCCGCCCGAACGGAAGCCGCGAGTCTAACGGTTTCCAAGGGGGGCGCGCCTGTCTTGTATCAAGGAGAAACCCCAGATACCCCAGGCCAAGCATGGGCGCACTACACTCGCGCGCCCACCCCCACCTGCTTTGATTGCCTGCCATGAATGCCTTGGTTGACGTCTCCTTTTTCCCGCGCGCTGCCAAGCCCATCACCAGCTACAAGCCGTTCTGGGCCAAGCGCTTCGGCCCCGCGCCCTTCCTGCCCATGAGCCGTGAGGAGATGGCGCAGCTCGGCTGGGACAGCTGCGATGTGGTGCTGGTGACGGGCGATGCCTACGTCGATCACCCGAGCTTCGGCATGGCCGTGATCGGCCGCGTGCTGGAGGCGCAGGGCTTTCGCGTGGGCATCATCGCCCAGCCCGACTGGCACAGCAGCGAGCCGTTCATGGCCCTGGGCCGGCCGAACCTGTTCTGGGGCGTGACGGCGGGCAACATGGATTCCATGATCAACCGCTACACGGCGGACCGCAAGATCCGCAGCGACGATGCCTACACCCCCGGCGCCGAGGGCAGCCGCCGCCCCGACCGCGCCGCCATCGTCTACAGCCAGCGCTGCCGCGAGGCCTACAAGGACGTGCCCATCATCCTGGGCGGCATTGAAGGCAGCCTGCGCCGCATTGCGCATTACG
>JAJTBK010000065.1 GCA_021286965.1 Comamonadaceae bacterium
GGCCTCCATCAGGTGCGCCGCGCGCTCGCCCAGCGCCGTGCGCGCCAGCAGGTACACATAGGGGTAAAGGGCAAAGATGAAGACCCAGACCGCGCCGCCCAGGCTGCGCACTTCAGGCAGCAGCCGGCCTTCGAGGCCGAAGCTGGCACGCAGCCAGACCTGCAGCGGGCCGCTGAACTGCAAAAAATCGGTATAGGCATAGGCCGTGACGTACGCCGGCATGGCCAGGGGCAGCAGCAGCAGCCATTCCATCTGCCGGCGGCCTGGAAAGTCAAACAGCGTCACGGCCGCCGCCGTCGCCATGCCCAGCACCGCCGCACCCAGCGCCACCCACAGCCCGAGCCAGAGCGTGGTCCAGAAATACCCCGGCAGCACCGTTGCCGCCATCTCGCGCAAGATGGCCAGGGCCTGCGCGCCCTCCTGCCCCGACGGCAGCCAGGCGCCAAACAGCGCCAGCACGGGCAGCGACAACAAGCCCGCCAGCAAGAGCAGCGGCAGGGTACGAAAAGCAGCAGGTGGAGTGTGCAAAACAAAAACAGCCAGGTTGCCAAGCGATCAGGACAACAGGCTGCCCCATGCGAATGCGAATTTTAAGCATTTGCGCCCGCCTACAATTTGGCCCATGTTCTTAAGCGTTTCCCAATTGAGCGTGGCCTACGCCGGACGCTCGCGTGCGGCGGTGGCCGGTGTCAGCCTGGGCCTGGCCGCCGGCGAGATTGGCGTGCTCATCGGCCCCTCGGGCTGCGGCAAGACGACGCTGCTGCGCGCCGTCGCCGGGCTCGAAGCCGCCAGCGGCGGGCAGATTGCGCTCTCGGGCGCGGTCGTCAGCCGCCCCGGCTACAGCCTGGCGCCGGAGCAGCGGCGCATCGGCATGGTGTTCCAGGACTACGCGCTGTTTCCGCACCTCACGGTCGGGCGCAACGTGGCCTTTGGCATCCATGCGCTGGCGCGCGCCGAGCAGGCCGCGCGCGTGACCGAGGTGCTGGCCCTGGTCGGCCTCGAAGGCAGCGCCGCGCGCTACCCGCACGAGCTCTCGGGCGGGCAGCAGCAGCGCGTGGCGCTGGCGCGGGCGCTGGCGCCGCGCCCGCAGCTGATGCTGCTCGACGAGCCGTTCTCCAACCTTGACGTCGAGCTGCGCGAACGCCTGGCGCACGAGGTGCGCGCCATCCTCAAGGCCGCAGGGGCAACCGCGCTCTTCGTCACCCACGACCAGCTCGAAGCCTTTGCCATTGGCGACCGCATCGGCGTCATGCACGACGGCCAGCTGCACCAGTGGGACGAGGCCTACGCCCTGTACCACCGCCCGGCGACACGCTTTGTCGCCGACTTCATCGGCCACGGCGTGTTCGCCCCGGCGACGCTGGTGCAGCGCGCTGGCGGCGTGGTGGCGCAGACGCCGCTGGGCGAGCTCGCCGACCTCGATGAGTGCCCCCTGCCCAGCGCCTACCCCGGCGGCCAGTGCGATGTGCTGCTGCGCGCCGACGACATCGTGCACGACGACCATGCGCCGGTGCAGGCGCAGATCGTGCGCAAGGCGTTTCGCGGCGCCGAGTTTCTCTACACCCTGCGCCTGGCCAGCGGCCTGACGCTGCTCGCGCACGTACCCAGCCACCACGACCACGCCCTGGGCGAGTGGATCGGCATCCGCGTGCAGGCCGACCATGTGGTGACCTTCCCACGCGCCTGAATTTCAGTGTTTTTGCCTGATTAGCGACCTGCCTCAGACAAACCCCGTTCGCCCTGAGCTTGTCGAAGGGCTGTTCGCACATCACGCCCTGGCTTCGACAAGCTCAGCCCGAACGGATAGGGGCAAACATCTGAGGCAGATCACCAACCAGGTGTTTTTGGCGCCCAGCGTTTACAGGATAAGCGCTACCAGCTATCAAATCAATAGCTACAAAGACTGCCGCAGGGCATCGACCCGGGCGTGCAGGGCGTCGCTGAAGGCGCGCCGCTCGCGCCCCTGGGCACGCTCGGGAGCGCCAAAGTGCACCTGCGCCACCAGGGCGTCGGCGCACAGGGTACGCCAGATGGAGCCAAGCAGGGTCTCATCGCCGATGTAGCTCGGCGCAAAGCTGGTCGCGCCCTGGGCATCGACAAAGCGCAGGCCCACGGGCTGCACCGGGGCGTCGGCGCCAATGGCGGCCTGCAGCAAATTGGCGTGAAAGGGCAGCATTTGGCGGCCATCGCCCGTGGTGCCCTCCGGGAACACGGCCAGCACCTGACCCTGGGCCAGCGCGGCCTGCATGTCGTGCACCATGCGCAGCGCATCGCGGCGCGAGCTGCGCTCGATGTAGAGCGTGCCGCCCGCCGTCGCCAGGGTGCCGACCAGGGGCCAGTTCTGCACGTCGCTCTTGCTGATGAAGCGACAATAGCGCGCTGCGTGCAGCACCGGGATGTCGAGCCAGGAAATGTGGTTCGCCACCAGCAGCAGCGGCCCCTGCAGCGCCGGCTGGCCCTGCACCTGCAGGCGGATGCCAGCGCAGGCCAGGAGGGCGATCGACCAGGCCTGCACCTGCGCCTGCTGCTGCTCGGCCGACCAGCGCGGAAAGCGCCAGCCCACCAGCCACAGCCCGTGCAGCAGATGCCACAGCAGCGCGCCCAGGCGCCGGGCGGCGCGCAGCGCCCGTCCGATGCGGCTCAACGCTCGAACGCCACCTGGCCGCCGACCAGGGTCGTGCGCACGCGCAGCGGCAGCTCGTAGCCACCAAACGGCGTGTGCTTGCCCTGGCTGGCGAGGGCGCCGGCCTGCACCACCCAGGCATCGGCCGGATCGACGATGGCAACGTCGCCCACCCCGCCTTCGACCAGGCGGCCGATGCTCGCCTGCAGCGTGCCCAGGGCGTTGCCCAGGACGCCGGCAGCGGCGCTGGTGACCACCGCCAGCGCGCGCTGCAGCGGCAGGCCACGCTCGTGCGCCCATTTCACGGCCACGGGCAGCAGCAATTCGAGCCCGGTGGCGCCGGGCTCGGCCTCGGCAAAGGGCAGGTGCTTGGCGTCGGCGGCGACGGGGTTGTGGTCCGACACCAGGGCGTCGATGGTGCCGTCGAGCAGGGCCGCGCTCAGGGCCGCGCGGTCGCGCTCCTGGCGCAGCACCGGAATCAGGCGCGCGCGGCTGTCGAAGTAGCCGATGTCGTTCTCGGTCAGCAAGAGCGAGTTGATGCTGACGTCGCAGCTCACGGGCAGGCCGACGGCCTTGGCGCGGCGCACCAGCTCGACGCCGGCGGCGCTGGAGAGGCGGCACAGGTGCACGCGCGCCGGCGTGCTCTGGAGCAGCTCGAAAATGGTGTGCAGCGCAATCGTCTCGGCCGCCACCGGCACGCCCGCCAGGCCCATGCGCGTGGCCAGCGGGCCGCTGGCGGCCACGCCCTTGCCCAGGTGCAGCTCCTGCGGGCGCAGCCAGACGGTGTAGCCGAAGGTGGCGGCGTACTGCAGCGCGCGCGCCAGGGTTTGCGTGCTCGCCAGCGGCACGTCGGCCTGGCCGAAGCCGACGCAGCCGGACTCGGTGAGCTCGGCCATCTCGGTCAGCACCTCGCCAGCGAGGCCGCGCGTGAGCGCGCCCAGCGGGAACAGGCGCGCCTGGTGCAGCTTCTCGGCACGGAACTTGAGCATTTGCACCAGGCCGGGTTCGTCGAGCACCGGGTCGGTGTCGGGCGGGCACACCAGGCTGGTGACGCCACCGGCCACGGCGGCGGCCATTTCGGATTCAAGCATCCGCTCGTGCTCGTGGCCGGGCTCGCGCATCCGCGCCGCCAGATCGACCAGGCCGGGCAGCACCCAGCAGCCGCTGGCGTCGATGGTGCGGTGGGGCGTGAAGTCGGCCGGGCAGCGATCGACGGCAATGATGCGCCCGGCCGCCAGCGCCAGCGGGCCCACCTTGTCCAGGCCGCTGGCGGGGTCGATGAGGCGGCCGTTTTCAATCAGGATTTTCATGGTTTCAAGCCAAATTGGCCGCCAGGGCTTATGCAGCAAGCGCCAGCAGCTATCAATTTAATAGTATTCAAGCCTCGTTGCCGGCAACGATGGACATCACCGCCATGCGCACGGCGATGCCGAAGGTGACCTGCGGCAGGATCACGGCCTGCGGGCCATCGACGACTTCGGAGGCAATCTCCACCCCCCGGTTGATGGGGCCGGGGTGCATGACGATGGCATCGCTCTTGGCCAGCTGCAGCTTCTCCTCGGTCAGGCCAAAGCTCTTGAAATACTCCTGGCTCGACGGCAGCAGCGCGCCGCTCATGCGCTCGTTTTGCAGGCGCAGCGTGATGACCACGTCGCAGTCCTTGATGCCTTCTTCGAGCGTGTGGCACACGCGCACGCCCATGTGCGACAGATCGCCCGGCACCAGCGTGCGCGGGCCGACCACGCGCACCTCGGCGCAGCCCAGGGTGGTGAGGGCGTGGATGTCCGAGCGCGCCACGCGCGAGTGCAGCACGTCGCCGACGATGGCCACCGTGAGGTTGGAAAAATCGCGCTTGTAGTGGCGGATGGTGAACATGTCCAACAGGCCCTGCGTCGGGTGCGCGTGGCGCCCGTCGCCGGCGTTGACCACGTGCACGTGCGGCGCCACGTGCTGCGCAATCAGGTAGGGCGCGCCCGACTCGCTGTGGCGCACGACGAAGATGTCGGCGGCCATGGCCGAGAGGTTGTCGATGGTGTCGAGCAGCGTCTCGCCCTTGGCGGTGGAGCTGCGCGCAATGTCGAGGTTGAAGACGTCCGCCGACAGGCGCTTGGCCGCGATCTCGAACGTGGTGCGTGTGCGCGTGCTGTTCTCGAAGAACAGGTTGAACACGCTCTTGCCGCGCAGCAGCGGCACCTTCTTGACTTCGCGCTCGTGCACGCTGACGAAGTTGGCTGCCGTGTCGAGGATGTGCGTGACGATGTCGCGCGGCAGGCCCTCGACGGACAGCAGGTGGATCAGTTCGCCGTTGCGGTTGAGTTGGGGGTTGCGGTGGTGTCGCACGGGATTCACGCCTCCTTGACCTGGAACACAAAGCTGCCGCCGTCGTTGCGCGCCAGCGCCAGCGACTGGCTCGCGGGCAGCGTGACGCGCGCGGCGGCAAAGTCGGGCTGCACGGGCAGCTCACGCCCGCCGCGGTCCACCAACACGGCCAGACGCACGCGCGCGGGGCGACCGTAGTCGTACAGCTCGTTGAGCACGGCGCGCACGGTGCGGCCGGTGTAGAGCACATCGTCCAGCACCAGGATGTCGGCGCCG
>JAJTBK010000086.1 GCA_021286965.1 Comamonadaceae bacterium
TCCTGCCGCACGAGACGCGCCGGCGCATCTGCCGCAGCCTGGTCATGCTGCGCGAGAAAAATCTGGAAAACCCGTGGCGCAAGCACGGCAATATCCCGCTTTGATTGTTTCCCCCCAAGGAGAAAAATATATGTTTACCAAAATTTTGATTGCCAACCGGGGCGAAATAGCGTGTAGAGTCATCGCCACGGCGCAGAAAATGGGCATCGCCACCGTTGCGGTGTATTCCGAGGCCGATAAAAATGCCCGCCACGTGCAGTTGGCCGACGAGGCCGTGTGCATTGGCGCCGCACCCTCGCGTGAATCGTATTTGCTGGCCGACAAAATCATTGCTGCTGCCAAACAAACCGGCGCCCAGGCCATTCACCCGGGCTATGGCTTTTTGAGCGAAAATGAAGCCTTTGCCCAGCGCTGCGAGGACGAGGGCATTGCCTTTATCGGCCCCAAGGCGCATTCCATTGCTGCCATGGGCGACAAAATAGCGTCCAAAAAGCTGGCCAATGAGGCCAAGGTGAATACCATTCCCGGCTACAACGACGCCATTGCCGGCCCCGAACAGGCGGTGGAAATCGCCAAGAAAATCGGCTACCCGGTGATGATCAAGGCCAGCGCCGGCGGCGGCGGCAAGGGCCTGCGCGTGGCCTTTAACGACAAAGAGGCATTTGAAGGTTTTGCCAGCTGCCAGAATGAGGCACGCAATTCGTTTGGCGACGACCGCATCTTTATCGAAAAGTTTGTGCAGGAGCCGCGCCACATCGAAATCCAGGTGCTGGGCGACAGCTTTGGCAACGTGATTTACCTCAACGAGCGCGAATGCTCCATCCAGCGCCGCCACCAGAAGGTGATCGAGGCGGCGCCGTCGCCCTTTATTTCTGACGCCACCCGCAAGGCCATGGGCGAGCAGGCCGTGCAGCTGGCCAAGGCCGTCAAGTACCAAAGCGCGGGCACGGTGGAGTTCGTCGTTGGCAAGGACCAGGATTTTTACTTTTTGGAGATGAACACCCGCCTGCAGGTCGAGCACCCGGTGACGGAATGCATCACCGGCCTGGATCTGGTGGAGCTCATGATCCGCGTGGCGGCCGGCGAGCCGCTGCCGCTGACGCAGGCGGACGTGCAACGCGACGGCTGGGCGATTGAATGCCGCATCAACGCCGAAGACCCGTTTCGCAACTTCCTGCCTTCGACCGGCCGCCTGGTGCGCTTTACGCCGCCACAGCAAAGCATGTTCCAGGCCGATCCGAGCAAGAAGCTGGGCGTTCGCGTCGATACCGGCGTGTACGAGGGCGGCGAGATCCCGATGTACTACGACTCGATGATTGCCAAGCTCATCGTGCACGGCAGCGATCGCAACGACGCCATCACCAAGATGCGTGCTGCGCTCAACGGCTTCGTCATTCGCGGCATCAGCAGCAACATCCCGTTCCAGTCGGCGCTGCTGGCGCACCCGAAGTTCGTCTCCGGCGACTTCAACACCGGCTTCATCGCCGAGCACTACGCCCACGGCTTCGTCGCCGAGGACGTGCCGCACGAAGACCCCGATTTCCTCGTCGCCCTGGCGGCGTACATGCATCGGCGCTACCGTGCCCGTGCCTGCGGCATCAGCGGCCAGCTCGCTGGGCACGAGGTGCAGGTGGGCGAGGCCTTCGTCGTCGTCACCCTGGGCCACGAGGGGCGGCACCAATACCACCCCGTCACCGTCAGCGATTTCGAGGCCCAATCGGGCACCAGCACCGTCGTCATCCACGGCAAAAGCTACAAAATCAGTAGCAATGCGCACCTGGGCAGCCGCCGTATCCAGGGCGCGTGCAACGGCCAGGGCTTCACCGCCCAGGTCGAGCGCGGCACGTCCAAGAACCCGCTGGGCCTGCGCCTGGCGCACAACGGCACCCAGGTGGAGGCGCTGGTGCTGACACCGGCGCGCGCCGAGCTGTTCAAGCTCATGCCCTACAAGGCGCCGCCGGATCTGTCCAAATTCCTGCTCTCGCCCATGCCGGGCCTGCTGGTCGATGTGGCTGTGCAACCGGGGCAGAAGGTGCAGGCGGGGGAAAAGCTCGCCGTCATCGAGGCCATGAAGATGGAAAACATCCTCTTCGCCGCCCAGGATGGCGTGGTGAGCAAAATCGTCGCTGGCAAGGGCGAATCGCTGGCCGTGGACGACGTGATCCTCGAATTTGAATGAAATCGATCGCCAGCGCTTACTGAGCAAGCGCTGGCAGCTATCAAAACAGGAGTACACGCATGACGACCCGCCCCTTCAAGGTCCTGGGCATCCAGCAGGTGGCCATTGGCGGTGCCGACAAGGCCCGCATGAAAAAACTCTGGGTCGAGATGCTCGGCCTGGAGCAGACCGACACCTTCCGCAGCGAACGCGAGAACGTCGACGAAGACATCCTGGCGATGGGGCAGGGCGCCCACAAGGTGGAGGTGGACATCATGCAACCGCTGGACATGGAGAAAAAACCGGCGGTGCACACCACGCCACTGAACCACATCGGCCTGTGGATCGACGACCTGCCGCGTGCCGTGCAGTGGCTCACGGCGCAGGGCGTGCGCTTTGCCCCCGGAGGCATCCGCCCCGGTGCGGCAGGCTACGACATTTGTTTTTTGCACCCCAAGGCGAACGATGAATTCCCGATCGCGGGCGAAGGCGTGCTCATCGAACTGGTGCAGGCGCCACCCGAGGTGATTGCGGCCCTGTCGTAAGCCCCCTGGAAAACCCGTATCCCACCAGGGGTACAGGTAAAATGACCACCGCCCGATGCCACCGCATCGGGTTTTTTTATGCGTGTCTCATCCACCTCATGCATCACCACACGATTTTTGATACCCCTGTCGTCAACACCTTGCTGCGCGGCCTGTCGCTGGCTGTCTTGCGCCTCAATGGTTGGAAAGTAGAGGGCAGTTTGCCCCCCGAAGCCGCCAAAAGCGTGCTGATTGCCGCCCCGCACACCAGTAATTGGGATCTGCCCTACACCCTGATGCTGGCCTTTGCCCTGCGCCTGCGGGTCTACTGGATGGGCAAGCAAAGCATCTTCAACTTTCCCTTCGGCGCCCTCATGCGCTGGATGGGGGGTATCCCCGTGAACCGCAGCCAGAGCAACAACCTGGTGGCCAGCTCGGCCGAAGCCATGCGCACGGCCGATGGCCCGATGCAGCTGATCGTGCCGCCCGAGGGCACGCGCGGCAAGACACGGCACTGGAAAACCGGCTTCTACCATATCGCCCAGCAAGCTGGCGTGCCGATCGTGATGGCATTTGTCGATTACGAACGCAAAGTGGGCGGCCTCGGGCCCTTGTTCGTGCCCACCGGCGACGTCGAAGCCGACATGGCGCGCATCAAGGCGTTCTACGCCCCCATCAAGGGCAAGAACCCGCACCAATTTGAAGCCTGAGAAGGGTTGCAATCGGCATTTTTGCCCCCCGTTCGCGGCACAATGCCGCCAGAAGCTGCAGGCTTGCGCTTTTGGCGGCATTTTTCATCGAACATCGCTCATCGTGCAGCAAAAACACTGGCATTTACCAGCATTTGCCATCAACTCTGATAGGGGCGGTTTTTTCACCGTCGGGGCTTGGAGCCGGCGCCGAAGCTGCGCACAATGCGCAGTTGGGCGCCAGCCTCCCTCCCATGCGCGCCCCTGGAGTTTTTGCATGACCTTGACCGCCACCGCCCAACCGCAGTCCCCCGCACCAGCCCAACCGCTGCAGTTCATTGCCCCCGTACCCTCGGCGCCGGCGCAGCCGGGCGCCTGGAGCATCGATGCCGTGCAGGCCCTGCTCGATCAGCCCCTGATGGAACTGCTGTGGCAGGCGCAGCAGGTGCACCGCCAGCATTGGCCGGTGGGCGACATCGAGCTGGCAACGCTGCTCTCCGTCAAAACCGGCGGCTGCCCGGAGAACTGCGGCTACTGCCCGCAGGCGGCGGAGTTCGAGACCGGCGTCAAGGCCGAAAAAATGATGAACGTGCAGGAAGTCACGGCTGCCGCCCAGGCCGCCAAAGACGCCGGCGCCACCCGCTTTTGCATGGGCGCCGCCTGGCGCGCGCCCAAGGACCGCGACATCGAGAAGATGAGCGACATCATCAGCGCCGTCAAAGGTCTGGGCCTGCAAACCTGCGCCACCCTGGGCATGTTGGCGCCGCACCAGGCACAGGCGCTCAAAAGCGCGGGGCTGGACTACTACAACCACAACCTCGACACCGCGCCTGAGTACTACCAGGACGTGGTCAGCACGCGCCAGTACCAAGACCGGCTCGATACCCTCAAGGCCGTGCGCGACGCCGGCATCAGCGTCTGCTGCGGCGGCATCATCGGCATGGGCGAGGCGCCCGTGCACCGCGCCGGGCTGATCGCGCAGCTGGCCAACCTCAACCCCTATCCGGATTCAGTGCCCATCAATAGCCTGGTGCCCGTGCCTGGCACGCCGCTGGCGGACAGCGCGCCGGTCGATCCGCTTGATTTCGTGCGCGTGATTGCCGTGGCGCGCATCACCATGCCCAAGGCCCGCGTGCGCCTGTCCGCCGGGCGCCAGCAGCTCGGCGAGCCGGTGCAGGCGCTGTGCTTCCTGGCCGGGGCCAACTCCATCTTCTACGGCGATAAGCTGCTGGTGACGGGCAACCCCGACGTGGCCGCCGACGAGCAGCTGCTGGCCAAGCTCGGCCTGCGCGCGCACCGCACCACGGTGCAGGAAGAGGGCGAACCCAGCGCCGAAGCGGGTGCCGGCTGCGGTGGCGGGTGCTCCTGTAGTTGTAGCGGCTGACGCTTGCCAGCCAAGCGCTGGCAGGCATTTTGTTCTTCAATCAGCGTTCCTCAGGCAACGCTAAGTCTGGCGCCCGAGACTCTCCTGCACGCACACCTACCGTGCGGTTTTTCAGGAGAACTCTCATGCGCCACCACACCATCTCCCTCACCTTGCTGGCTGCCGTGCTTGCCGCCAGCGGCGCCGCCACCTACGCCGCCCAGCACGAGGCCGGCAACGACGCCCTAGCCGCCGCGCAAGCCCCCATCACCCTGACCCAGGCCATTGCAGCGGCCGAGCAGCACGTCAACGGCAAGGCCGCCAAGGCCGAATTCGAGCGCGGCAAACACGGCGCTGCGCACTACGAGGTCGAAGTCGTTCAAGGCACGCAGGTGTTCGACGTTCAGGTCGATGCCCACAAGGGCACGGTCATTGCCTCGCAATTGGATCGGCACGACTGAACCCGCACGCGCTGCAGCCCGGCCACCGGCTGCGCTGCTGCGCCCCCCCAAAAGCCTGAGGAGAAAACACCATGACCCCCTTGCAGACCACAGCGCCGCGCGACTGGTTCATCAAAGTACCGGCGATCACTTTGTCGTTCTGGATCGTCAAAATCCTGTGCACCACCGTGGGCGAAACCAGCGCCGACTACCTGGCCTTTGACGCCGGCCTGGGGCAGAACCTCACTCGCGCGCTCATGGGCACGCTGCTGGCCCTGGCCCTGGTGATGCAGCTGCGCAGCCGCCGCTACACGCCGTGGCTGTACTGGCTCACTGTGGTGCTGGTCAGTGTGGTGGGCACGCAAATGACCGACCTCATGACCGATGGCCTGGGCATCAGCCTGTACGCCAGCACCCCCGCCTTCGCCCTGCTGCTGGCGGTGATTTTTGCCGCCTGGTGGCGCACCGAGCACACGCTCTCCATCCACGACATTCAAACGCGCCGCCGCGAATTGTTTTACTGGGCCGCCATTTTGTGCACCTTTGCCATGGG
>JAJTBK010000097.1 GCA_021286965.1 Comamonadaceae bacterium
CTGGATTGCTGCCTTTGTTTATTGCGCCTGCGCCGCACTGCGCCTGGCGCGCTTTAACGTCAACACCGGCGTGGTGGACAAGCGCTACTTCCAGGGCCTGCCCTCGCCGGCGGCGGCGGCGCTGGTGATGGGCTTCATCTGGCTGCTGACGGATGCCGGCGTGCACCCCGGCGACAGCTTGTTTGGCCTGAGCTGGGGGCACATCACCTGGGTGACGTTTACCTTTACCCTCTACGCCGGCCTGACGATGGTGACGAACGCGCCGTTCTACAGCTTCAAAGACTTGCACATGAAGCGCAGCGTGCCCTTTGCCGCCATCGTCCTCATCGTGCTGGCGATCGCCATCGTCAACATCCACGCGCCGACGGTGCTGTTTGGTGTTTTCGTTCTCTACGGTCTTTCGGGCTACGTGGTCTATGCCTGGCGCAAGGCCAAGGGCCAGCCGACCAGCGTCATCAGCACCTCGACCGACGAACCTGATGAGCGTGGCCTGCATCAATAAGATGTGCTACATTGGCGCGCATGAAATTTTTTGCCCTGGCCCTACTGCGAACCTCCTTCGGGCGGAGACGGTAGGGCGCGCGCGCATCTTTCATCTTCTCAAAGGCCCGTATGCACCCGCAGCGGGCCTTTTGTTTTGAGCGTCCCATTTTTCCAAGTTGCGGGTTCCCCACCCCATTCACCTCAGGAGTTCAGCATGGCAGACAAACTCATCATTTTCGATACCACTTTGCGTGACGGCGAGCAGTCCCCCGGCGCCAGCATGACGCGCGACGAGAAGCTGCGCATTGCGCGCCAGCTCGAACGCCTGAAGGTCGATGTGATCGAGGCCGGCTTTGCCGCCAGCTCCAACGGCGACTTCGAGTGCGTGCAGACGATTGCACGGGCCGTCAAGGATTCGACCATCTGCTCCCTCGCGCGCGCCAACGACCGTGACATCGCCCGCGCCGCCGAGGCGCTCAAGGACGCCAACCGGGGCCGCATCCACCTCTTCATTGCCACCAGCCCGTTGCACATGGAGAAGAAGCTGCGCATGTCGCCCGAGCAGGTTCTGGAGCAGGCGCGCCTGTCCACGCGCTTTGCGCGCAACCTGGCCGCCGACATCGAGTTCAGCGCCGAAGACGGCTACCGCAGCGAGATCGACTTTCTCGCCCGCGTCTGCGAAGCCGTGATCAACGAAGGCGCCACCACCATCAACATCCCCGACACCGTCGGCTACGCCATTCCCGAGCTCTACGGCAACTTCATCAAGACGCTGCGCGAGAAAGTGCCCAACAGCGACAAGGCCATCTGGAGCGTGCACTGCCACAATGACCTGGGCATGGCGGTGGCGAACTCCCTTGCTGGCGTCCAGATCGGCGGCGCGCGCCAGGTGGAATGCACCATCAACGGCCTGGGCGAGCGCGCCGGCAATTGCTCGCTCGAAGAAGTCGTCATGGCGGTGAAAACGCGCAAGGACTATTTCAACCTGCAGGTCGATATCGCCACCGAGCACATCGTCGCCGCCAGCCGCATGGTCAGCCAGACCACCGGCTTCGTCGTGCAGCCGAACAAGGCCGTGGTCGGCGCCAATGCCTTTGCGCACGAGTCGGGTATCCATCAGGACGGCGTGCTCAAGCATCGCGAAACCTACGAGATCATGCGGGCCCAGGATGTGGGCTGGAGCCAGAACAAGCTGGTGCTCGGCAAACAC
>JAJTBK010000236.1 GCA_021286965.1 Comamonadaceae bacterium
CAGCATCGGCTCGATCACCTGGCCGGTGCGGGTGCAGATCGGCACCATCAGCTTGTGCTTTTTCGTCTCGACCAGCAGGCCCAGGGCTTCGAGGTCGGCGACCACGGCCTTGCGCGCGGCAAAGCGCTCCAGGCCCCGGTACTTTTCCGGCGCGTTGTCGTTGATGGTGGCTGTGAGCGTCAGCACGCAAATCATGGGCAGCTGGTGGCGCTGGCCCACTTGATAGTCGTTCTGGTCGTGCGCGGGCGTGACCTTGACCACGCCGGTGCCGAATTCCTTATCGACATAGGCGTCGGCAATCACCGGAATCTCACGCTCGCACAGCGGGAGCTTCACCATCTTGCCGATCAGGTGCGCGTAGCGTTCGTCCTCGGGGTGCACCATCACGGCCACGTCGCCCAGCATGGTTTCGGGGCGCGTGGTGGCCACCACCAACTGGCCGGTGCCATCGGCCAGCGGATAGGCGATATGCCAGAGCGAGCCGTCTTTTTCCTCGTTTTCCACTTCCAGGTCGGAGACGGCGGACTGCAGCACCGGGTCCCAGTTGACCAGGCGCTTGCCCCGGTAGATCAGGCCTTGTTCATACAGCTTGACGAAGGTTTCGGTTACCACCTTGGACAGCTTGTCGTCCATGGTGAAGTACTCGCGGCTCCAGTCCACGGTGTCGCCCAGGCGGCGCATCTGCGTGGTGATGGTGTTGCCCGACTGCTCCTTCCACCCCCACACTTTTTTCACGAAATCCGGGCGGCCCAGGTCGTGGCGGCTCACGCCTTGCTCCTGCAGCTGGCGCTCGACGACGATCTGCGTGGCAATGCCGGCGTGGTCGGTGCCGGGAATCCAGGCCGTGTTGTGCCCCAGCATCCGGTGGTAGCGCGTCAGGCTGTCCATGATGGTCTGGTTGAAGGCATGGCCCATGTGCAGCGTGCCCGTCACGTTGGGCGGCGGCAGCTGGATGGCGAAGGCGGGGGCGCTGGCATCGGCCTGGCCCGTGCCGCGCACGCCGGCCTGGCCATAGCCGCGCTTTTCCCACTCAGGGCCCCAGTGCGCTTCGAGCGGCGCGGGTTCAAAGGATTTGGACAGGGCTTGCAGGCCGGGTTGGGCAGGGGTGTCGCTCATGGCTGGAGGGAGATGGTGGGGCAATAAAAACGGCATCGCGCACGATGCCGTGTCAAGGCGGGGCCGCCCTGGCGGGCCTGGGCGGCGATGGGAAGATTTTAGCGCCCGCAGGGTGCTTCTATTTTGATAGCTGCTCACGCTTGTCTGGTAAGCGCTAGAGCCTGTTTTTATTCAGATTTTGGCGCGTATTCTGGCCGGTCGTTGTGCTGGGGCTTGAGGGGCGCCTGCGCCTGGCCGGCGGCGCGCTCTTGGCGCCATTGCTGCTTGCGCGCCGTCCACTCGGCCAGGCGGGCGTGGGCGCTGTGGCTCTCGCGTTCCATGTGCGCGGCGTCGGCCACCTGCGCCGCCAGCTCCAGGCGGATGCCGTTGGGGTCGAAGAAGTAGATGCTCTTGAAGATATGGTGGTCCGTCACCCCCAGCACCTCGATGCCATGCGCCTGCAGCCGCGCCCGGGTGTCTTCAAGCTCCTGCACCGTGTTGACGCGAAAGGCCACGTGGTTGACCCAGCGCGGCGTGTTCGGCGAGGGCGCGGGCAGCACGTCGTCGCCCAGGTCGAAGAAGGCGATGAACGAGCCGTCTTGCAGCCGAAAGAAGAAATGCGTGTACGGACAGTATTCGCCCGTGCTGGGCACGTAGTCGCTCTGGATGATGTGGTACAGCGGCAGGCCCAGGATGTCTTCGTAGAAGTGCCGCGTCTCCTCGGCATCGCGGCAGCGGTGGGCAAAGTGGTGCAGCTGCTGCACGGCAGCGGGTGAGGGCAGGGCCATGGCGGTTCTCCGGGTAATTTCTAAAATTTTATGAACCGTGACCCATTGCCGTCAGTGGAATTTTCCCGGGCCGGTGCTTCGCTTTGCGTCAGCGCCTGGCCCTGGGCCTCGCGGCGCACCAGCCACCAGGCCACCTGCGCCAGCCAGGCCAGGGCCGCCAGCGCTGCCAGGGCGATGAGCCAGCGCCCCAGGCGCTCCTGGTCGTCGAGCAAATAGGCGTTGCACAGGCGCAGCG
>JAJTBK010000121.1 GCA_021286965.1 Comamonadaceae bacterium
CATGGTCTTGGCAGGCATGGGGGAAACCTCCTTCTGGATGGGCACGGACAGATGGACGTGGCACACTGGCCGCTGGCCACGCTGGTCGCACCCCCCGGGCGCAGCCAGCGAAGCGGAGCAGCCTGGAAGAAGCCCAGAGGCTGCTGGCCGTAGCTTACCAACAGGTTCCCGTTTGGCCGCCAATGGCCGAGCAGCACCTTGTGGTTTTCGTGGCGGTTGCCGGGTTGCTGGCCGCCACAGGCAGCCCTCACTTGGTGCCGAAGATGCGGTCGCCGGCGTCGCCCAGGCCGGGGCGGATGTAGCCGTGGGCGTCGAGTTCGCGGTCGATGGCAGCGGTGTAGATGGCGACGTCGGGGTGGGCTTTTTGCATCGTCGCCACGCCCTCGGGCGCGGCCAGCAGGCAGACGAACTTGATCGAGCGCGGCTGCAGTTCCTTCAGGCGCTGCACGGCAGCGGCGGCCGAATTGCCGGTGGCGAGCATGGGATCGACGACGATGATGTCGCGCTCGGCCATCTCCGAGGGCATCTTGAAGTAGTACTCCACCGGCTGCAGCGTCGCCGGGTCGCGGTACAGGCCGATGTGGCCGATGCGCGCGCCCGGCACGACGCTGAGCATCCCGTCGAGAAAGCCGTTGCCCGCGCGCAGGATGGAGACCAGCACCAGCTTCTTGCCGTCGATGACCTGGCCGATCATGGGTTCGAGCGGGGTCTCGATCGGCATGTCCTGCAGCGGCATGTCGCGCGTGACCTCGTACGCCATCAGCGTCGAGAGCTCGCCCAGCAGGCGGCGAAAACTGTTGGTGCTGGCGTCCTTTTTGCGCATCAGCGTCAGCTTGTGCTGCACCAGGGGGTGGGTGATGACGTGAACGGGGCTCATGGCTGAGGTTTCCTTAATCAGAGAGAAAGCGCGCATAGCGCGCCAGATCGACATTGCCGCCGCTGACGATGATGCCCACGCGCTTGCCGCGCAGCTCGATGCCGCCATGGCGTGCGCCGGCAAAGGCCAGGGCGCCGGTGGGTTCGACCACGGTCTTCATGCGTTCGGCAAAAAAGCGCAGTGCCTGCACCAGCTGTGGGTCGCTGGCGGTGGTGATGCCCTCGGCGTGCTGGCCGATGAGGGCGAACGCCAGGGGACTGAGGGCGGTGGAGAGGGCGCCGTCGGCAATCGTGCGCGGCTCGGCGATCTGCACGATCTGCCCGCTGCGCAGCGACTGCTGGGCATCGTTCGCGGCCTCGGGCTCGACGCCCCAGGTCTCGCAGCTGCTGCCCAGCGCCTGCCGCGCCAGCAGGCTGCCGGCGAACAGCCCGCCGCCGCCCACGGGCACGAACAGGTAATGCAGGCGCGGCACCTCCTGCAGCAGCTCCAGCGCCGCCGTGCCCTGGCCGGCAATCACCTGCGGGTGCTCGGACGGCGGAATCAGCGCCATGCCGCGCTCCTGCGCGATGCGCCGGCTGATGGCCTCACGGTCTTCGCTGAAGCGGTTGTACGTCACGACCTGGGCGCCGTAGCTGCGCGCGGCGGCCATCTTGGCGGCGGCTGCGTCCTCGGGCATGACGACCAGGGCCGGAATGTCGAGCAAGCGCGCCGCCAGGGCGATGGCCTGGGCATGGTTGCCAGCCGAAAAAGTGAGCACGCCCCGCTGGCGCTGGGCGGCATCGAGCTGCGCCAGCGCGTTGTACGCGCCCCGGAACTTGAACGAGCCGGTGCGTTGCAGGTTCTCGCACTTGAAGAACAGCTGCGCCCCCAGCAGCTCGTCGGCCATGCCCGAGTGCAGCACTGGCGTGCGGTGCGCCACGCCTTGCAGGCGCTGGGCGGCGGCCAAAACGTCGGCGGCGGTGGGAGCGTGCGGGGCGATGGGGGTCATGGCGGCGTCCTCGGGTGCGCGCGTGCGATTGCGGCGGTGGGCCTGGATCTTACCGGGAATCGAGACGAAAAAGGCCCCCAGCGCTTGCCCATCAAGCGCTATTAGCTATCAATTAGAGAGCGCTGCAGCGGGGGCAAGGATGCCGAAGGCTGCGGGCCAATTGCTTCTGGTGGTGCCAAATGCGTACAAAGAAGCCTCGTTTGAGTGTAATCAGATGTTTTTTGATTTTTCCACGCTACCCTGTGCAGCACACACTCACCACCATGGGCAGCACAGGAGTCAAAAATGCATTCTTCGCGGAGAAATTTTGTCAAGCGTTTTGGTTTGGGCGCGGGTGCACTGGTGGCCCTGAATGCTTCAGGCTGCGGCACCGGTAGCAGTGCCTCTACGGAGGCTGCGCCTTTGTGGGTGGCAGAGAAGGTGCGCAATAAAATTGTCGTCATCAGCGATATTCACCTTGGAATTGAAGATCGTTACACTGAAACGCTGAAGAATCGTCCCCTGCTCATCCAATTTTTGCAATGCCTGCAAAACACCAAGGATGTGCGTGAGTTGGTGATTGCCGGTGATTTCCTTGATGAGTGGTTTTTGCCGGTTTATTACTATCCTCTGTACACCGACCAGGACCAGTTTTACCGGAATGTCATGGCCAACAACCAAGCGGTTGTTGATGAACTCAATCGGGTGATTGCCAGCGGAATCAAACTGGTCTATGTACCAGGAAACCATGATTTGACGCTGAAGGCCAGCGTTTTGCAGGAGGCCATCCCGCAACTGATTCAGGCCGGCGCCGAGGAGCCCCAAGGGCTTGGCACTTACTATACCGGCGACCGCCATGAAATCGTGATCGAGCATGGCCACCGCTACGATGTGTTCTCCGCCCCGGATACGGTGACCAACGAGGCGCTGTGTGGCAACCAGGGCAAGACGATCTTGCCTGCCGGTTATTTTTATGCCCGCTACGCTGCCACCTGGGTCTTGGAGGGCAAGCCCAAAGTGACCCAAAATTTGCCCCTCATCAGTGAGGGCGACTATGCCGGGTTGACAGATGCTTTATACGCGGATCAGGCGGGTGCTTATACCTACCATAAAATTCTTGCAAACATCTCCAGCAAAATAACGCCGTACGAGAGTGGTGTCGATCATTTTGCGACGGATAAGCTATTCAAAATGCGCATCTCCGGCTTCAACGGAGATTATGCCTACAAGGATTTTTTCCCGGTCATGTTGACCGATGGAGCGACCGGGAAGAAATACATTTCTGCGCCCACGCTGTTTAAAAACATCCAGCTTTCATGGCCGGCGCGCCAGGTTGCCAACAAGGTCAAGGTGCCGCAAGCCTCGTTTGCAGTGTCGGTTGCGGGCGCGGTGCCGCCGGCATTTCCGGATTCGTTTTTCACCCAGGCGAAGGCGAACTATCTGGAAAATCCCGATGAGAAAAATGTCGAAGTCGTCGTTTTTGGCCACACCCACGTGCCCATGTGCCGCTATGTGGCGGGGGGCAAGTGTTATTTGAATTCCGGCACCTGGATCGATGAGAATACCGAGCACCCGGTCACCCGTACTTTCGCGGTCATCACGACCGGAGCGGCTGGGAAGGATGCAGTGGCAATTTGCCAGTTCATGAAAGAGGGCGCGGTTGCAGACATCACGGC
>JAJTBK010000124.1 GCA_021286965.1 Comamonadaceae bacterium
CCTGATCGACCTGCTGGCCTACCCGCGCCACTCCATGCGCCTGACAGAGTTGGTGACGCCGCTCAAGCCGCTCGAAGCCATGGCGCAGCACAAGCTGTTCGTTGCCTCGGCCGTGGGCGGGCACCGCGAACTGGTCGAACACCTGCGCACCGGCATCCTGTTCCCGCCGGACGATCCCCAGGCCCTGGCGCAGGCGGTGCTGGAGCTGCTGGCACGCCCGCAGCTGTGGCCGCAGCTGCGCGCCAATGGCCGCGCCTTCGTCGAGAACACGCGCAACTGGCGCAACAGCGTCGCCCATTACCGCCCGGTGTACGAGCGTCTGGCGCCCACCGCCTAGCGTCGGCGCGCCCAGCCGGTGCGTACAAACGGCGACGGCCCCTGCAGGGGCCGTCCGGAACCGGGGGTGCGCGCAGCGCGCCCGATCAGCTCAGCGAGGTGATCAGGTCGATGTACTGCTGCTTGGCCTCGTCGGCGCCGGTGCCCTTGAGCTTTTCCCAGGCGTCCCACTTGGCGCGGCCGACCATGTCGGAGAAGCTGGGCTTTTTCTCGCTGTTGTCGCCAGCGGTGGCCTGCTTGTAGAGGGCGTAGATTTTGAGCAGCGTGGCGTTGTCGGGGCGCTCGCTGAGGTTCTTGGAATTGGCCACGGCGGCTTCAAAGGTGGCGTTCAGGTCGGACATGGACAAATGCTCCTGGCGAGGGTGGAAGGGTTAACCGGGGGGCAGCCACAGGTGGCGCGCCGGTACAGCCGGTGTATCTTACGGCCCCAGGGGGCAGCCATAGGGTGTGCTCCCTAGAGCCTCGCCCCCAAAATCCGGCCTTTTGCCACCCGCACTGCACAGGACAAGCAGCCCATGGACTCCCGCCGCGCCGCCACCGCCCCCCACCCCCTCCTGTCCCTGCCCGTGCCGGCGGCGCGCGCCGCCCACATCGTGCGCAAGAACGTGCAGCGCGCTGCCAGCGGCATGTTGGGCCTGTCGGGCGAGCGCATGAGCAAGGTCGATACCGCCTGGCTGCGCATGGACAGCGACCACAACCGCATGATGATCAACGGCGTGTGGACGCTCGCGCCCGGCATCTCCTGGCAGGCGCTGTGCACGCGCGTGCAGGAGCGCCTGCTGCAGTACCCGCGCTTTCGCCAGCGCGTGGTGCAGGATGCGGCCGGCGCCACCTGGGTCGATGACGACCATTTCGACATTGCCGCCCATGTAGTGCGCGAGAAACTCCACCGGCACAAGGGCCAGAGCGCACAGCAGGCGCTGCAGGAGCGCGTGGGCACGCTGGCGATGCAGCCGCTCGACGGCCGCCGCCCGCTGTGGCAGTTTCACCTGGTGGAGGACTTCACCGGCGACGACGGCGTGCCCGGCAGCGCCCTCATCGTGCGCCTGCACCACTGCATTGCCGACGGCATTGCCCTGATTTCGGTCACCATGTCGCTGGTCGATGGCGGCAGCGCACCGCCGCAGCGGCGCGCCAAGCCCGAGCCGCACCACAGCCCCGAAGAGTGGCTGGCCGACGCCCTCATCAAGCCCATCACCGACATGGCCGTGAAGGCGCTGGACATGGCCGGCGACGGCGCGGCGCAATCGCTGCACCTGCTGCGCGAGCCCGAAAAACTGCTCGAACACGGCCTGGCCGGCTCCGTCGATGCCGCACGCCTGGCCTGCCAGCTGGTGAGCGACGCTGCCGCGCTCGCGCTCATGCCCGACGACTCCCGCACACGCCTCAAGGGCCAGCCGGGCGAGGTCAAGCTCGTCGCCTGGTGCCTGCCGATCGCGCTCGATGCCGTCAAGAGCGTGGGCCGGGCGCTCAACTGCTCGATCAACGACGTGCTCATGTCCTGCGTTGCCGGCGCCATCGGCAACTACCTGCGCGCCCAGGGCGACGACCCCAGCGGCCAGGAAATCCGCGCCATGATCCCCATCAACCTGCGCCCGCTGGAAGAAGCCTGGAAGCTGGGCAACCGCTTTGGCCTGGTGCCGCTGGTGCTGCCCATCGGCATTGCCAACCCCATCGAGCGCCTGTACGAGGTGCGCCGGCGCATGGATGCCTTGAAGGGCAGCACCCAGCCGCTGCTGGCCTTTGCCATGCTGTCCATGGCCGGGATGCTGGTGAAGCCGGCGCAGGATGCGCTCATCAACCTCTTTGGCCGCAAGACCACCGCCGTCATGACCAACGTGCCCGGGCCGCAAGAGGCACTGACGCTGTGCGGCGCGCGCGTCACGCAGTGCATGTTCTGGGTGCCGCAGTCGGGCGACATCGGCCTGGGCGTGTCGATCCTGAGCTACGGCGGCGGCGTGCAATTCGGCGTCATGAGCGACACCGCGCTGTGCCCCGAGCCGCAGGCCATCATCGACGCCTTCACGCCCGAATTCGAGCAACTGGCGCTGCTCACCCTGATGCTGCCCTGGGGCGACGAGGGCAGCGCCGATTGCTATTAACTCAATAGCTGCCAGCGCTTGCCACACAAGCGCTGGCGGCGATTATTCCTCCAACCAGCGCTGCGCCAGCCGCACCCAGTAGGTGGCACCCAGCGGGATCAGGGTGTCGTTGAAGTCGTAGCTCGGGTTGTGCAGCGTGCACGGCCCGCCGCCGTGGCCGGGGTGGCGGTGCTCGCCCTCGCCGTTGGCGATAAAAC
>JAJTBK010000131.1 GCA_021286965.1 Comamonadaceae bacterium
AACGTTCTGGTGCAGCTGGTCCATGAAGTCCCAGCCCCCCTGGTCGCCGTAGATTTGCAGCCAGGCGGTGACGTCCAGGAACCCAGTGCCCGAGGAGTTCGGGTTCGGCATCACGACCTTGCCCTTGAACTCGGGCCGGGCCAGATCCTTCCAGCTGCGAATCCTGGGCAGCCCCTGCTTGGCCGCCTCGGCGACGTTGTAGCAAATGGCGGCGCCCCAGACATCCATCCCGACCCAGGCCGGCGGCGTGCCAGTGGCGCGAAAACGCGGATTCAGGGCCTGGACTTGTGCCGGCGCGTAGGGCTGCAGCAGCCCCTCGCGCTCGAACACCACCATGCTCGACGCGGCCACGCCCAGCACCACGTCGGCCGCCGGCTTGGCCTTCTCGGCCAGCAGCTTGGCCGTGATGATGCCGGTCGAGTCACGCGTCCACTTGATCTCGACGTCGGGATGGCGCTTGTTGAACGCCACCTGGTACGCCTTGAGCTGGTCGATTTCCAGCGCGGTGTAGACGTTCAGGACCATTTTTTCAGCGTGCGCCGAGAAGGCGAACACGGCCGTCAGCGCAGTGGCAAGCGCCGTCTGCAAAAGGGTTTTGGGCTTCATGGCAGAACTCCAGTTGAGGGGATCGGTGCGCAGCTTACGGGCTGGACATGTCAGATTGTTGACAATCTACAAACAACAAACCACCCTACAATGCCCCTTCGCACGGCCCCCCCACTCTTATGCCTTCCTTGCTCACCGCCCCTGCCGCCTCTGCCCTGGCCCTGCTGCAAAGCACCTCACTGACGCACCTGGCGGCCGCTTCGATCGAGGCCCTGATCCTCGGCGGCGAGCTGCCGCCGGGCAGCAAGCTCAACGAAATGGCGCTGGCCCAGCGCTTTGGCATCTCGCGCGGGCCGCTGCGCGAGGCGCTGCGCACGCTGGAGGAATCGGGCCTGGTGCAGCAGGAGAAAAACCGGGGCGCCCACGTGCGCCAGATTGCCCTGTCCGAGGCCGCCGACATCTACGACGTGCGCGCCGGCCTGGACGCAACAGCCGGCTGGCTGCTGGCCGAGCGCATCACCGCTGCGCAGCTGCAGACCCTGCGCACCATGACGGCGGCCATGCGCGACGTCCCGCCCGACGCCGTCGATCGCTTTCACGCGTTGAACCTGGACTTTCACGACAGCATCGTCGCCATGACCGGCAACCCGGTACTGCTGGCGCACTACCGCAGGCTGTGCAAGCAGCTGGTGCTGTTTCGCCGCCGCAACCTGCTCGCGCCCCTGGCCATTCCCCGGTTTGCCGAGGAGCACAGCGCCATCGTCGATCTGCTTGCCGCGCGCGACGGCGCCGCCGCCGCCGAGGCCCTGCGCCACCACGCCCTGGGCGGACGCCAGCGCATGGTGCGCGATGGCGAGCTGGCAGCCCCTCAATAGCTATGAAAAAGAGAGCTGCTAGCGCTTGCTAGACAAGCGCTAGAGCCACTTTTTATTCAGAATTTTGCTGTAACGCCCACATGCTGGCGTAGCGCCCACCGGCGGCCAGCAGGGCGGCGTGGCTGCCGCGCTCGACGATGCGCCCGGCCTCCAGCACCAGAATTTCGTGCACGTCCACCACCGTGGACAGGCGGTGCGCAATCACCAGCGCCGTCTTGCCCTGGGCCACGGCGCGCAGTTCGGCCTGGATGGCGCGTTCGTTGGCCGAGTCGAGCGCGCTCGTGGCCTCGTCAAAAATCAGCAGCGGCGGGTTCTTGAGCAGCGTGCGTGCAATCGCCACGCGCTGCTTCTCGCCGCCGCTGAGTTTGAGGCCGCGCTCGCCAACCATGGTGTCGTAGCCCTTGGGCTGGGCGGCGATGAAGCCGTGGATGTGCGCCGCACGCGCCGCCTGCTCGACCTCGGCGGCGCTGGCATCCGGGCGCCCGTAAGCGATGTTGTAGGCCACGGTGTCGTTGAACAGCACCGTGTCCTGCGGCACGATGCCGATGGCGCGGCGCAGGCTCTGCTGCGTCACGCTGCGGATGTCCTGCCCGGCAATGGTGATGCGGCCCTGCTGGATGTCGTAGAAGCGGTACAGCAGGCGCGAGAGCGTACTCTTGCCCGCGCCCGAGGGGCCGACCACGGCCACCGTCTTGCCCGCCGGTATCTCAAAGCTCAGACCCTGCAAAATGGGCCGCGCCGGGTCGTAGGCAAAGTGCACGTCCTCAAAGCGCACCGTGGGGGCAGCCAGCCCCGCCAGCGCGCTCGCACCGGGGGCGTCGGCCACTTCCTGCGCCTTGTCCATGAGGGTGAACATCTTGTCCAGGTCGGTCAGGTTTTGCTTGATCTCGCGGTAGATCACGCCCAGGAAATTGAGCGGGATATAGATCTGCAGCATGAAGGCGTTGACCATCACCAGGTCGCCAATCGTCATGTGGCCGGCGGCCACGCCCTCGGTGGCGCGCCAGAGCATGGCCACCAGGCCGATGGCGATGATGAGCTGCTGCCCGCCGTTGAGCAGCGCCAGCGTGCTGCGCGCCTTGAGCTGGGCGCGGCGCAGCTGCTCCAGGCTCTGGTCGTAGCGGCGCGCCTCAAACTGCTCGTTGTTGAAGTACTTGACGGTTTCGTAGTTCAGCAGCGAGTCGATGGCCTTGCTGTGCGCCGCCGAGTCGAACTGGTTGGCCTGGCGTCGGAACTGGATGCGCCACTCCGTCACCCACACGGTGTAGGCGATGTACAGCCCCAGCGCCGTGAGCGTGATGGCGGCAAACCACCAGTCAAAGCGGTGGGCCAGGATGAACAGCACCAGCAGCACCTCGACCAGGGTGGCAGCAAGGTTGAAGAGCGCAAACGACACCATGGACTCGATGCCGCGCACGCCGCGCTCGATGTCGCGCGTCATGCCGCCCGTCTGGCGCTCCAGGTGAAAGCGCAGCGACAGCCGGTGCAGGTGCTCGAAGGTTTGCAGCGCAATGGCGCGCGCCGCGCCGTGCGTGGCCTTGGCAAAGACCAGCTCGCGCAGCTCGTTGAACACAGAGTTCGCCAGGCGCAGCAGGCCATAGGCCAGCAGCAGGCCGGCGGGTACGACCAGCAACGCCGGCACGCCGCCCGCCGGCGGCGTCATGGCATCGACCAGTTGCTTGAGCAGGAGCGGCACGCCGACGTTGGCCAGCTTGGCGCCCACCATGAAGGCAATGGCCGCCAGCACGCGGCCCTTGTACTGCCACAGATAGGGCATGAGCCGCCCCAGCGTGGCGCGGTCGGAGCGGGTGCGGGGGGATTCGGGCAGGGGGGCTTCGCCAACACGGCGCATGGCAGGCAATCGAAAGAAGAAAGCGGCGATTGTGCCCAGCAACGCCGCTGCCTGCAGCGCGCCGCCCCCGCGCGCGGCTACGAGACGATGTAGGCGGCGGCCCCGGTGGCGAGGATTTCGCCCTCGGCGCTCAAGAACTCCATGCGCGTGCTGGCCACGCGCGAGCCCAGGCGCAGCACCTGCGCGCGCAGGCCAAACGCAGCACCAATGGCTGGGCGCAGGTAGTCCACGCGCAGGTCGATGGTGCCGAGCTTGGCAAAGCGCAGCAGGCGCTGCAGCGGGGTTTCGTCCATGTGGCGCGCGCCAATGGCGGCCATCACCGCCAGGCCGCCCATGGAATCGAGCCCGGCGCTGATGACGCCGCCGTGCATCCGGTTGTAGGCGTAATGCCCCACCAGGTCCGGGCGCATGGCGATGCGCGCCGTCACGCAGTCGCTCTCCAGGCGCTCGATGGTGATGCCCAGCAGCTTGTTGAAGACGATCTTGTCTTCAAAAATGTCCTTGATGCCGGCGATGAACTCGGGCTCGAACACCACCGCCTGCGGCGCACGCGGGCCCATGCTCACACCTGGCTGAAGTCCGGGTGGCGCTTTTGCATGAAGGCGGAAAACGCCTCCCGCGCCGCCGGGCCGCGCAGCAGGCGGCCAAAGCTGGCGCCCTCCTCGGCCATGCAGTCGAGCACGGCAGCGGTCTGGCCTTTTTTCATCAGGCGCTTGGTCTCGACCAGCGACGACAGCTGCTTGGCTGCGAGCTTCTTCGCCTGCGCCTGGGCCACGGCGTTGCACTCGGTCGGCGGCACGACGCGGTTGACCAGGCCCACTTCCAGCGCTGCCTCGGCAAAGAAGGGCTCGCCCAGCAAGAGCGCCTCGGCGGCGCGGTGGTAGCCCAGCATCTGCGGCAAGAGCAGGCTCGACGCCGCCTCAGGGCACAGCCCGAGGTTGACGAAGGGCATGGAGAACGCCGCGTTGTCGCCGGCATACACCAGGTCGCAATGCAGCAGCAAGGTGGTGCCAATGCCCACGGCCGGGCCGCAGACGGCGGCCACCAGCGGCTTGGAAAAGCCCGCGAGCGCGCGCAGGAACTGGAACACCGGCGCGTCCTCGCTCGCCGGCGGGTGGTTCAGAAAATCGCCAATGTCGTTACCGGCGCTGAAAATCGTCACATCGCCCTGGAACACGACCACGCGCGTGGCCGCGTCGTCCTGCGCCGCCAGCAGGGCCTGGGCCAGGGCGGTGTACATCGCCTGGGTGAGCGAGTTTTTCTTCTCGACCCGGTTGAAGGTGATGGTGGTGACACCGGCTTCGGTGTGCACCAGGATGTCTTGGGGGGCGGTCGCAGCAATGCTCATGGCGTTGTCTCTTGGTTGAATCTCGGGGGTCATTCTTTAAAGTACACGACCTGGTGGCTGGTGGCCAGCAGGTCGCCCGCTTCGCTCCACAGCTGGGCGTTGTGGTCGAAGAAGCCGTTGCGGTAGCCCTGGCCGCGCGCCTGCGCCAGCACATGGCCTTTGCCCGTGGCCGCCAGCAGGGCGCTGTCGGCATGAAAGTACACCGTCAGCGCCACCGTGCCCGCCGGCACCAGGCGCGCACGGCGCAGCCAGACGCGCGGGAAGAACACGTCGGCCATGGCCGCCAGGGCCGGAAAATCCAGCGCCCGCGCCGGCGCATCGCGCAGCCACAGCTGGGTCAG
>JAJTBK010000169.1 GCA_021286965.1 Comamonadaceae bacterium
TGGCGCAGGCAGGCATGGGCTTGGGCATTTTCTCGATATCGACCAGGCACATACGGCAGCTGGCAGCGATGGAGCGCTTCTTGTGGTAGCAGAAGTGCGGAATGTAGACGTTGGCCTGCTCGGCAGCCTGGATGACCATGCTGCCTTCGGTGACCTCTACCTTCTGACCGTCGAGTTCAATTTCAACCATATGCTTTTCTCACGCTCAGGCGGCAGACGAGCCGTGCTGGGCAGCGGCCTCGATCTTGGCCACGAATTCGTGGCGGAAGTGCTTGATCATGGCGCGCACCGGCATGGCTGCGGCGTCGCCCAGCGCACAAATCGTGCGACCCATGATGTTGAAGGCGACGTTGTCGAGCAGCTCGATGTCTTCCTTGCGCCCCTGGCCATGCTGGATGCGGTGCACCACGCGCCAGAGCCAGCCCGTGCCTTCGCGGCAGGGCGTGCACTGGCCGCAGGACTCGTGGGCGTAGAAGTAGGACAGGCGCAGCAGGCTGTTGACCATGTCACGCGAGTCGTCCATCACGATGACGGCGCCCGAGCCCAGCATGGAGCCGGCCTTGGCGATGCTGTCGTAGTCCATGGTGCAGGCCATCATGATGTCGGCCGGCAGCACCGGCGAGGACGAGCCGCCGGGAATCACGGCCTTGAGCTGGCGGCCTTTGCGCACGCCGCCGGCAAGTTCGAGCAGCTTGGCAAACGGTGTGCCCAGCGGGATCTCGTAGTTGCCGGGTCGCTCGACGTCGCCACTGATGGAGAAAATCTTCGTGCCGCCGTTGTTCGGCTTGCCGCACTCCAGATACGCCTGACCACCGTTCCTGATGATCCAGGGCACGGCGGCAAAGGTTTCGGTGTTGTTGATGGTGGTGGGCTTGCCGTACAGGCCAAAGCTGGCGGGGAACGGCGGCTTGAAGCGCGGCTGACCCTTCTTGCCCTCGATGGATTCGAGCAGCGCCGTTTCTTCACCGCAGATATAGGCGCCAAAGCCATGGTGCGCGTGCAGCTGAAAGCTAAAAGCGCTGCCCAGGATGTTGTCACCCAGGTAGCCGGCGGCGCGCGCCTCTTCCAGGGCCGCCTCGAAGCGCTCATAGACCTGGAAAATCTCGCCGTGGATGTAGTTGTAACCCACGCTGATGCCCATCGCAAAGCCGGCAATGATCATGCCTTCAATCACGATGTGGGGGTTGAACATCAGGATGTCGCGGTCCTTGCAGGTCCCCGGCTCTCCCTCGTCGGAGTTGCACACCAGGTACTTCTGACCCGGGAACTGGCGCGGCATGAAGCTCCACTTCAGCCCCGTGGGGAAGCCCGCACCACCCCGGCCGCGCAGGCCCGATTCCTTGACGGTGGCAATCACCTGGTCTTGCGTCAGGCCCTCGCCGCCATCCTTGCCGAGGATTTTTTTCAACGCCTGGTAGCCACCGCGCGCCTCGTAGTCCTTGAGGCTCCAGTTGCTGCCATTCAGATCGGCGTAAATCTGCGGGTTGATGTGGCGGTCATGAAAACAGGTCTGCACGCCCGTGGCCTGGAACTGCTGCAGGATTTGTGCTGCGGTGGTCATGCCTTGCCCTCCGCTGCCTTCAGGCCCGCGACCAATTGGTCGAGCTTTTCGTTGTCCATGAAGCTGCACATGTGGCGGTCGCTCACCAGCATGGCGGGCGCATCGGCGCAGGCGCCCAGGCATTCGCATTGCTGCAGGGTGAACATGCCGTCCTGCGTGGTCTCGCCCATCTTGATGCCGAGCTTGGCCTCCAGGTGGTGCAAGGCCTCGTAGCCACCGCGCAGCTGGCACGGCAGGTTGGTGCACACGGCCAGCTTGTATTTGCCGACCGGCTTTTGGTTGTACATGTTGTAGAACGTCGTCACTTCATGGACGGCGATCTCGGGCATCCCCAGGTACGCGGCAATCACGGCCTCGCTTTCCTGGCTGACCCAACCCTGCTCCTGCTGCACGATGGACAGGCAGGCCATGACGGCCGACTGCTTCTGCTCGGGCGGGTACTTTGCCACCTCACGGGCAAAACGTTCTTTGGTCGCTTCGGTAATCATCGGTCAATCTCTCCGAACACGATATCCATGGTGCCGATGACGGCCACGGCGTCGGCAATCATGTGGCCGCGCGTCAATTCGTTGTAGGCCGACAGGTGGGCAAAACCGGGGGCGCGGATCTTCAGGCGATAGGGCTTGTTGGCGCCGTCGCTGACGATGTAGATGCCAAATTCGCCCTTGGGGTGCTCGACGGCGGCATAAGCCTCGCCCTCAGGCACGCGGAAACCTTCGGAGAACAGCTTGAAGTGGTGGATCAAATCCTCCATGCCGTACTTCATGCGTTCACGCGACGGCGGCGCCACCTTGTGGTTGTCGGTGATGACCGGGCCGGGGTTGGCACGCAGCCAGGCCACGCACTGCTCGATGATGCGAGT
>JAJTBK010000173.1 GCA_021286965.1 Comamonadaceae bacterium
ATGCTGGCGCCGAGCACGCTGGCGCCGATGTCGGTGGGGGCGCCGATGAGGGCGATGGTGTGTGGCATACCCGGGGCTCCTGGCGGTGCACCGGGGTGGGCGCAGCACCTCAGCGCAAGAAGGCGTCGTAGCCGGTCTTGAGGATCAGCGCGCCGACGACGGCGATGAAGATGGTACGCACAAAACCCGTACCGTGGCGCAGCGCCATGTAGGTGCCCAACATGCTGCCGGCGACATTGGCCACGGCCAGCGGCACCATGAAGTGCCACCAGATGTGGCCCTTGAGGGCAAACAGGATCAACGCCGAGACGTTGGTCGCCAGGTTCAGCAGCTTGGCCGAGACCGAGGCGTTCAAAAAGTCGTAGCCCAGCAGGCGCACGAAGGCAAAGACGAAGAAGCTGCCCGTGCCGGGGCCGAAAAAGCCGTCGTACAGGCCGATGACCAGGCCGATGGCCGCCGTCAGCAGCATCTCCGTGCGGCCCGTAAAGCGCGGCCGGTGGTGCATTCCCAGGTCTTTTTTGGCCAGGGTGTAGGCCAGCACCGCCACCATCACCAGCGGCAGCAGCTTGCGCAGGAACTCGGGCGAGATCTGCGTCACCGCCCAGGCGCCGACGAACGAGCCGGCAAAGCCCGCCGCCGCCCCCGGCAGCATGGCGCGCCAGGACACCTGCACGCGCCGGCTGTACTGCCAGGTGGCCACGGCCGTGCCCCAGAAGGCGGCGCTCTTGTTGGTGCCCAGCAGGGTTGCCGGCGGCGCGCAGGCAAAGGTGGCAAACAGGGCGGGCAGCAGGATCAGGCCGCCGCCGCCCACGATCGCGTCCACGAAACCGGCCAGCAGCGAGGCCAGCGAGACAATGATCCATTCCATGGCCGGGATTGTCCCACTGGCGCGGAAACCCTGTGTTTACATACGAAAACCATCCGCGCAACAAAAAGGCGCCGGGGTTGCCGGCGCCTGGGGAAAAGAGGCATCTCGTTGCGGATGCTGTTTTGGTATGGATTTGTGCTTGTCGAGATGTCTCCTCGGCTCCTCTGGCGCCTGCCGTAGCGGGCGATCGAGTAACGTGAATGTAAGAGTTCTCATGACTGATTTGCATCAGGAATTACCCGAGTCAATTCCGCTAGGACGCGCCGTGCGCTGGCGCCGTGGCGGGCCGGGGGCGTTATGCTGCGCATTTTTCCCCCCTGCCGTATGACCTCTACCGCCCCGCAACTGCAACACACCCAGCGCCCCGACGGGCCCTGTGCCGTGCTGCAGGGGCGCTGGGGCGCGGCCGAGCTCGGGCAGCGGGCGCAGTGGCGCGTGCTGCGCCGCCAGCTCGCCGGCCTGCCGGCGCCGGCGCAGCTGGGCTGGGATTTGACGGGCCTGCAGTGGCTCGACCACATCGGCGCGCAGCTGCTGTGGCAGCAATGGGGCCATGCCTGGCCGGCGCGGCTGCAGCTGACGCCGGCGCAGCGCACGCTGCTCGAACGCGTGGCCCAGCTGAGCGCGCCGGCGGCGCCGCAGGCCCCCCCCTGGCGTCTGGGCGCGCAGCTCGACCGGCTGGGCCTGCAGGTGCTGCACGCGCTCGGCCACGTGCGCTTTTTCATTGAACTCATCGGCCAGCTGCTGCTGGATTTTTTGCAGCTGCTGCGCCAGCCCCAGCGCGGGCCGTGGCGTGATTTTTCGGGCCACCTGTACCGCATGGG
>JAJTBK010000184.1 GCA_021286965.1 Comamonadaceae bacterium
CCAACCGCGCCGAGCCCGACCCGCTGGACGGCGGGCGCACCAACCTCCACTTCGGCGACGCCGACACGCAAGACGCGCTGCTGGCCTGGAACGCCGAAATCCCCCGGGGCGACACCACGCTCTACGCCCACGGCCAGGCCAGCCGCCGCCACAGCAGCGCCGGCACCTTCTTCCGCCCGGCAGATGACGAACGCAACCTGCCCAGCCTCTACCCGCAGGGCTTCTTGCCACGTATCGAGCCGCGCATCAGCGACCTCTCGGCCACCCTGGGCGCCAAGGGCCAGTGGGCCGACGGCACGCAGTGGAACCTGGCCTACACCGGCGGCGCCAGCGACTTTCATTTCTACGTCGCCAACTCGCTCAACCGCTCGCTCGGCGCCGCCTCGCCGACGGCGTTCGACAGCGGTGCCACCACCCTGACGCAGCACAGCATCAACGCCGACTGGAGCCGCCCCTTCGGGCCGCACACGCTCGCCGGCGGCTACGAATACCGGCGCGAGAGCTACCGCATCCGCGCCGGTGAGCCGGCGTCCTACCAGCTCGGCCCGGACTCGGCCTGGTACGCCGGGGCCCAGGGCCTGGGCGGCTTTGCACCCGAAAATGCGGTCAGCGCGCAGCGCAGCAGCCACGCCCTGTACCTGGACCTGCAATACGCCTTGCTGCCGCAGCTCACACTCAACGCCGCCACCCGGGCCGAGCACTACAGCGACTTTGGCAGCACCGTCAACGGCAAGCTGGCCCTGCGCCTGCAGCCTACGCCGGCCTGGCTGCTGCGCACCAGCATCAGCAGCGGCTTTCGCGCGCCATCGCTGGCGCAGGCCAACTACACCTCGACCGCCATGGTGCGCGACGGCGACGACATCCTGCAGTTCGGCCACTACGGCGTCGAGCACCCCGTGGCCCGTGCCCTGGGTGCGACCGACCTGAAGGCCGAAAACTCGCGCCACTTCACCCTGGGCACGGTCTGGCAACCCGCGCGCGCGCTCACCGCCAGCGTGGACGGCTTCATCACCGACATCCGCGACCGCATCATGCCCACGGGCTACATCGCCGGCTGGAACCTGGCCCAGCTCAGCCCGCAGGCCCAGGCCATCCTGCAGCAGCAGCATGTGGATGGCGCCACCTACTTCACCAACGCCGTCGGCACGCGCACACGCGGTGTGGACCTGCGCCTGGACTACCAGCAGGATCTGTCCCAGGGCCGGCGCTGGCACCTGAGCGCCGCCTGGCAGCACGCGCGCACGCGCATCACCCAGGTCAACCGCGCGCCCGCCGTGCTGGGGGTGGACATGACGGACCTGATCCTCGACCCGTACACCCGGGTGACGATGGAATCGGGCCAACCGAGCAGCGCCTTCAAGCTCTGGGCGCAGTACAGCACCCCGGCCTACGCGCTCGTGGTCAACGTCAGCCGCTACGGCAGCTACGCCAGCACCTACGGCGACACGCCCGTCACCTTTGCCGCCCGCTGGACGCTCGATCTGCAGTGGCGCTACCAAATCAACCCCCACACCACCCTGGCCCTGGGCGGCACCAACGTGCTCAACAGCAAGCCCGCGCAGTGGGGCGAGACGGACGACACCGTCACAGGCGCGGGCAAGCCTATCCGCTATTCGCAATACGCGCCGTTTGGCTACAACGGCGCGGCGTATTACCTGCGGCTGGGAGTGCGGTTTTAAATGCTCTTTATTTGATAGCTGCTAGCGCGCGCCTACCAAGGGACGCCGGCGTATTTCTCCCCCACCATGCCGGATCGCCCCCGGCGGCCTGGCACGCGCCCTCCCTGGCCTGAACCGGCCAGAGGCACCGAACGCGGCGCGATAATCGCTGCCCCTGCGCCCCTCACCGCCGTGCAAATGACCGCAACGGCGGGTCGGGCCTTCATCCTGCCCCCTTGGTGTGCGCCCTTCTGCTCCCGCAGATCGGCGCCGGGGTTTTATATACGCCATGCTTTTTCGTGTGGCGAGAGCGAGTAGCACATGCGTTGGAACGACTTCAAGCACCAGTACCTGGTGCGCTTTTGGTCGCCCGTGCCGGCAGTGATTGCGGCGGGCGTGTTATCGGCCTATTACT
>JAJTBK010000190.1 GCA_021286965.1 Comamonadaceae bacterium
AGGCCTTGGTCAGCTGCTCGACCGCGTCCAGGCTCACGCCCTTGGCCAGGTATTCGTAGATGTTCAGGAACAGCGAGCTGTGGATGTTCTCCTGCCAGGTCAGGAACCAGTCGGTGGAGAACGGCAGCTGGCCCTTGGAGGGCGACTTGCCGGCGATTTCCTTGTACAGGCGGATCAGGCGCTCGTAGGAGAGCGTGGTTTCCGATTCGAGCACCTGCATCCGCGCGCCCATCTGGATCAGAAGGGCGGCGCGCTCGATCTGGCGCGATTCGTTGAGGACGCTTTTGGCGGGGGCAGCGGCGGCGGTGGACATGGCGGCTCTTCCGGTGGTGCGCTGGCGCGTTACAGCACTTCGGCCACGCGGCTGGCCATGAGGATGTTGGCGTGCAAGGTGTTGGTGGCTTCGTTGCCAACCTTGGTGGTTTCGTTGCCGGCCTTCTTCAGGTTGTGGTTGGTCAGCAAGCTCCAGACCAGCTCATCGTCAACACGGAAGCTGCACAGCAAGGTGTTGCGCGAGGCCAGCTTGAGCACCTGCGCCGCCGACAGGGCGGACAGGATTTCGCAGGCATCCTCGCTCATGCCCAGGCGAAAAACGGCTTCGGCCTTGTCGTGGCGGATCAGGTTCTGGGCCAACATCAGGTAGGTGAGGTTGGCTTCGCGGATCTCGGCGAGCAGTTGTTCGTTGGTCATGGTGCAATCCTTTCAAAAGGGGTTCGCGCTGCCGGTGGGCAAGGCGTAATCCGTTGAAATGGATTGTCATTTCGGCCCAAACAAAAATTAAGTCGGGCTTTGGCGCTGCGCGTTGTCGGTGCTGGTGGCGGCGTTTGTAGGAATTTGCCTGACAGCGCTGCCGGTGCTCGCCCTGGGTGGGGGGCGTGTCAGCCGCGCGCCACCGGGCGCTGGCTGCTGCTGCACCATTCGCTCCAGCTGCCGGCAAATAGGCGCCCGGCGGGCAGGCCGGCGAGCTCCATGGCCAGCAGATTGGGCAGGGCGCTGACGCCGCTGCCGCACTGGTGCACCACCTGGGTGGCGTCGCGTTCTTGCAACAGGGCCTCGAATTCGGCACGCAGCAAGGCGGCGGGCTTGAAGCGGCCGTCGCGCGCGATGTTGTCGCCAAACGGGCGGTTGAGCGCGCCTGGAATATGACCGGCGACGGGGTCGAGCGGTTCGACTTCGCCGCGATAGCGCGCGGGTGCGCGGGCGTCGATGATGGTTTGCGCGCCGCCCAGGCCCGCCTGTACGGCATCGGCGCTGAGCAGCTCGCGCAGCGGCGCCTGCAGGGTGAAGTTGCCGGGTGCGCGTGCGGCCTCGCTGCCGCTGGCGAGCGCGCCGCCCGCCGCCTGCCAGGCGGCCAGGCCGCCGTCGAGCACAGCCACGTCGGCATGTCCGGCCCATTGCGCCATCCACCACAGGCGTGCGCAGTAGTTGCAGCCGTTGCGGTCGTAGACCACGACTTGCATGTCGGTATCGAGGCCGCAGGCGGCGAGCCAGGCGGCGACGGCGGCGCGGCCGGGCAGTGGGTGGCGCCCGCCGCTGGCGGCTTGAGCCCGGTCGTGGCTGCTCAGGTCACGGTCGAGGTCGGCATGGAGCGCGCCCGGGATGTGCGCCTGGGCATAGCTGTGTGCCCCAGCCTGGGACGCGCTGAGGTCGAAACTGCAGTCAAAAACCAACAGGGGTGCGCCGCTGGCCTGCAAGGCTTGCAGGGCGCTGGCGCTGATGAGGGTGCGGTACGGCATGACGGGATGCATTGTGGGGTTTCTACGCCCCTGTCAATCGCCGGAAAAGCCGGGCTTTTTCAGCGTGGCCTCAGGCTGCTGCCGTGCGGGTGCGCAGCGCCGTGGCGGCAATGCCGCTGGCGACGATCAGCGCCATGCCCAGCCAGCCCAGCGCGGCGATGTGCTCGCCCAGCAGCAGCACGCCGTAGAGGCTGGCAAAGACGATGCCGCTGTACTGCAAGTTGGCGGCCACCAGGGTGGCGCGGGCGCTGCGGGCGCAGGTGTAGGCGCGCGTCATGCACCACTGGCCGCCGGCGGCAAACAGGCCCAGGGGCAGCAGCCACAGGGCGTGCCAGCCGGGCCAGGGCGAGAGGCCGGTGAGCGCCATGGCAGCGCCGCCGGCGACGGCGGCGCCCAGGGCAAAGTAGAACACCGTACGCGTTTCGGGCTCGCCGGCGCGCGCCAGAGCGCCAACCTGCAGGTAGGCCAGCGCGGCCGACAGGCCCGAGGCCAGGCCGATGGCCGCCGCCAGCGCCTGGCCGCTGCCCACGCTCGGGCGCAGCAGCAGGGCGACGCCGCCAAAGCCCAGCAGCAGCGTGGCCAGCAGGGTGGGCGGCGGCGCCTGGCGCGGGCCCTTCCAGCCGAGCAGGCCGGCGGTGGTGAGCAAGGCGGCAATCCACAGGCTGCTGGTGTAGTTGAGCGTCATCGCCGTCGGCAGCGGCAGCTGCGTGGTGGCGTAGAACCAGGCGCCGAGCGAGGCCACGCCCACCAGGCTGCGCCAGGCGTGCATGGCCGGCAGGCGGGTGCCCAGCGCCACGCCCTGGCGGCGCGCCAGCAGCCACAGCAGGGCGGCGCTGACCAGGCCCCGGTAGCACACCAGTTCGGCGGTATTGAAATCGGCCGAGGCGATCTTCACGCACATGCCCATGCTGGCAAACAGCAGCCCGGCGAGCACCATCCACAGCGCTTGCATTGTTCTTTTAGACGTAAAAATAGCCGCTAACGCTTATGTAGTAAGCGCGAGCAGCTATCAAATTCATAGTTGATGAAATTTACAGCGCGCCCATTTTCTGGCGGTACCAGGCGTGAAAGTGCTGCATTCCGTCCTCCATCGGGCTTTGGTAGGGGCCGACTTCGTTGTCGCCGCGTGCCAGCAGGGCCTTGCGCCCGGCATCCATGCGCTCGCCGATCTCGTCGTCCTCGATCGCGGTTTCCATATAGGCCGCCTGTTGCGCCTGGACGAACTCGCGTTCGAACGCCTGGATCTCTTCGGGGTAGTAGAACTCGACCATGTTCAGCGTCTTGTCCACGCCCAGCGGCTGCAGGGTGGAGACGGTGAGCACGTGCGGGTACCACTCGACCATGATGTGCGGGTAGTAGGTCAGCCAGATGGCGCCGCGCTGGGGCCTTTCGCCGCCCTGGTAGCGCAGCAGCACCTCGTGCCACTGCTTGTACACGTCCGAGCCGGGTTTGCCAAAACTGGGCGCCACACCCACGGTTTGCACCGAAAACTCCTGGCCAAACTGCCACTTGAGGTCGTCGCAGGTGACGAAGTTGCCCAGCCCCGGGTGGAAGGGGCCGACGTGGTAGTCCTCCAGATAGACCTCGATGAAAGTCTTCCAGTTGTAGTTGCACTCGTGCAGCTCGACGCGGTCGAAGGCGTAGCCCTCGAACGAGAGCGCGGCGCGCTCGCCCATGGCGGCCAGGTCGGCGGCGATGTCGCGGCCGTTGTCCTCGAACAAAAGGCCGTTCCACTCGCGCAGGCGGTAGTTGTTCAAGTCCAGGCAGGGGTCGTGGGCAAAGTGCGGTGCGCCCAGCAGCTGGCCGCTGGGGGCGTAGGTCCAGCGGTGGATGGGGCAGACGATGTTGCCGCCGGCGTGGCCCTTGCCCTGGCCTTGCAGGTTGCCCCGGCCCTTGAGCATGATGGCCTGGCGGTGGCGGCAGACGTTGGAGACCAGCTCCAGCTGCCCCCGGGCGTTGTGCACCAGGGCGCGGCCCTCGCTTTCTTGCGGCAGGGCGTAGTAGTCGCCCGCCTGCGGCACGCTCAGGGCATGGCCGACGTAGCGCGGGCCGGGCTGGAACAGGGTCTGCACCTCGCGCTGGAACAGGGCGGGGTCGAAGTAGCTGGAAACTGGTAGTTGGCTTGCGGCCTGCTGCAGCTGAAGACTTAAATCAGACATGGGCGACCTGATAAAGACTCCCCACAGGGAGGGGCTGAAAAAGACAAAACCGGCCGGGATGCATACCCAGGGCCGGCTTCAAGGGAAAGGGATTATAGGCGCCATGGTTATCCCGGGGCGGGGTGCTGGTATTACCGTGTGCACCCGGGTTGGCGGGCCGTGTCGGCAGGGCATCCGGCTGCGCCT
>JAJTBK010000219.1 GCA_021286965.1 Comamonadaceae bacterium
CAGGGCCTGGATTTTTTCCGGCGCCAGGCGCAGCGGCAGCGGCGCCTTGCTGCTGCCGGCATCGGCATTTTGAAAAGCTTGCAATGCCTGGGCCCAGCCTTGGGTGAACATTTGCTGCAATTGCTGGGAGCCTTGGGCCCAGAGTGATTCAGAATCCATGCCTCAACCTCGGTAAACAAAAAAACAAACGGTGCCACCTGCCATTGTTGCCCAGCGCTGTGCGTAAACGCAACGATTGCTACGGGGTTTTACTCACCCTTTCATCAAGCTTTCACTCGCCCCCTGTCTTCACATGTATTTGGTCGTCATTGCCTGGCTCTACGTCACCTTCATGATGGCACTGGCCGAAGCCACGAGCAGCCACGGTTCGCTGCTCGGCGCTGCCATCACCTTTGCGCTTTATGGGCTGCTGCCCATGGGCATCGTGGTCTACATCCTGGGCACGCCGGCGCGCAAGCGCCAGCTGCGGGCGCAGCAGGCGGCAGAACAGGCCGCCTGGGAGGCCCAGCAAGCAGCGCCACCCCTAGGCGCTGCGCCAGATGCAGGCGGCGAAGCGCCCGCTGCCACCAGCGCTGCTACCGCCACGGTGCGAAAAGAAGCGTGAGGCATTGCCCACCGTGCACCAGGGCGATGTGCTGTCGTTGCCGTAGATGGCCGTAATGCCCAGCGCCGCCAGCCGCCGGCGTGCCAGGGCGGCCAGATCGGCCAGGTATTTGCCACCGGGCCGGGCGACAAAGCAACCCTGGGCGCCCGGATCGGCTGCGCAAAAAGCCTGGCGCACCTCGGCGCCGACCTCAAAAGCCTGCGGCCCGATGCAGGGACCGAGCCAGGCCAGGGTTTGATTTGCTATTGTTTCAGGAGCTGCTTGCGCTTGTCTGGTAAGCGCTAGGGCCGAAAAACGCTCGAAAGTCGTGGCCAGCACCCCCGCCGCCAAGCCGCGCCAGCCGGCGTGCGCTGCGGCCACCACGGCGCCGCTGCGGTGCGCCAGCAGCACCGGCAGGCAGTCGGCCACCATGATGGTGCAGACCAGGCCGGTCTCGGCACTGGTGCAGGCATCGGCCTCGCTGCCCTGCGGGGTGTGGGGCGAGAGCGTCAGGCAGTGCGTGCCGTGTACCTGGCACAAAAACGGCGTATGCCGCCCGCCCTCGGCCTGCAGTGCCTGCAGCAGCCGGGCACGGTTGGTGTGCACGGCAGCGGGGTCGTCGCCCACATGGTCGCCCAGGTTGAGGCTGGCAAACGGGGCCTGGCTGACGCCGCCCGCGCGCGTGCTGCACAGGGCGTGCACGCCGGGCGGCGCCGGCCAGTCGGGGCGCAAAAAATCCATCATGCGGAATCAGGACAGGCGCTGGGGTGCGCACGGGCAAAGGCAGGCAGCTGCTGGCAGGCGGCCTGCACGGCCAGGATGTGCGGCAGATCGGCGTAGGGCACGCCAAAACGGTCGGCGTTGTAGAGCTGCGGCAGCAGGCAGCAGTCGGCCAGCGTGGGCGCCTCGCCCCAGCAGTAGCGCGAGGGCGCCAGGCCGGCCTGGGCGTGCGCTTGCGCCAGCAGGGCCAGCTGGCGCTCGAATGCCTGCAGGCCGCTGCGCACCCAGTGCTGGTACCAGGCGTTTTTGGCCTCCTCGCTGCTGTGCAGCTCGTGCACCAGGTAGCGCAGCACGCGCAGGTTGTTCAGGGGGTGGATGTCACACGCCACCATCTGCGCCAGCGCCCGCACCTGGGCGCGGGCCAGGGGTGCCGCCGGCAATAGGCGCGGGCTTTGCGGGTAGGCTTCTTCGAGGTATTCGATGATGGCCAGCGACTGGCTCAGGAGCACCCCGTCGTCCGTCTGCAGCCGGGGCACGAGCGCGTCGCCCTGGGCGCTGGCATACGCACCCTGCAAATGCTCGCCCTGCACCAGGTGCACCGGCAGGTAATCGTAGGGCAGGCCCTTGAGCTGCAAGGCAATGCGCACCCGGTACGAGGCCGAGGAGCGAAAGTAGCTGTAGAGCTTCACCACGGGCCGCCTTCGATTTTGGACAGAAACTTCACCAGTTGCGCCCGCTCCTCGTCCTGCAGCGGC
>JAJTBK010000225.1 GCA_021286965.1 Comamonadaceae bacterium
GCCATGCCGCAGCCGTCATCGCTGACCTCCAGCGTCAGCACCGCGCCATCGTCCGAGAGGTCGATGCGTACCTGGCGTGCACCGGCGTATTTACCGACGTTGGTCAGCGCCTCCTGCGCCGTGCGGTAGGCCACCAGCTCGATGTCGGCCGCCAGCGCCAGGGCAGCGGCGCTGCTGTGCAGGCGCACGGCGACGCCGGTGCGGCGCTCAAAGTTTTCGGCCAGCCATTGCACGGCGGCGACCAGTCCCTGGTCGAGCACCGGTGGTCGCAAGTTCATCATGATGCGCTGGCTGGCGCCAATGGCGTGCTGCAGCATCTCGCTGGCCGCCTGGGCGTGGGTGCTGATGTCGGTGCTGCTTGCGTGCCGGCCAATCCAGGCCAGGTCGAACTTGACGGCGGTCAGGGCGCCGCCAATGTCGTCGTGGATCTCGCGTGCGATGGCGGCGCGCTCGGCCTCGATCGAGCGCTGCAGGTGCTCGGTCAGCTCCGCCAGGCGGCGCTCGGACTGTGCCAGTTCTGCCACAGCCTGCTCGCGCGTGCGCCGCGCCTCGTGCACCTCGATGGCGCGCGCCAGCACATGCGGCAGGCGTGCCATGTCGTCCTTGAGCAGGTAGTCGCTCAAGCCCTGGCGCATGGCCTCCACGGCGGCGGCCTCGCCGATCGCCCCCGACAGCAGCACGCAGGGTGGATGGTTGGGCAGGCGTGCGACATGCGCCCAGACGTCCAGCGCCGTGAAACCGGGCAGGTGGTAGTCGGCCAGAATCAGGTCAAACGATGAGAGATCGCTCTGTTGCAGAGCCTGTAGGCTGTCGATATGCTCGATAGCAAAGGCGGTGGCGCTGCGCAGCAAGGTGCGGCGGGCCAGCTGGTGGTCGGCCAGGGAGTCTTCGATGTGCAGGATGCGCAGGGGATGATCTGGTGTGGCCGGGCCCATAGGGCGCTATCATAGGATACAACTTGGAACATTCGGGGGGCGGCCTGGCGGGCGGCGTCCCGGCTGTCGCAATACCCCGTCGCGGGAGGAACCATGCAATCTTCGCCAACGCCAGCCACTGAGCCGGCCGTGCACCTGCCGGTCATGGTGGCTGCGGAGCTGCAGGATTCGCTTCTGGTCGTGATGCACGATCTGCAGCGGCTCGAAGGACTGCTGAGCCACGCCACCGATAATCTGATGGAGCGCTTTGGCGAGGCCAATGGCCAGCTGAGCGACGCCGTCGTCGGGCATACGCCGGAGCTTCTGGCGGCCCGTACCGCGCTGCGCAGTGCCGTCACCGAGCTGCAGTTCCAGGACATGGCCTCGCAGCTGATCTGGCATACCACCAAGGTGCTGCAGAGTTGCGCTTTTCGTCTGGCATCCGAGACCATGGGCCTCGATGAAGGCGAGGAGGATGCGTCTTGCGGCGACATCATGCCCGAGCGTCCCAACCCGGTGACCCAGAGCGAGATGGATGCCGGGTCGATTGACCTGTTCTGAGCCTGTCCTTAACCCTATTTGAAAAACAAGTCCTGTTGGAGTCTTACATGCTGTCGATTCTTGCTGTTGACGATTCGCCCTCCATGCGCAAGATGGTGAACTTCACCCTCACTGGCGCCGGTTATCGCGTGGTGGAGGCCGTGGACGGCCAGGATGCGCTGGAAAAAGCCGACACCCACGAAGTCGCCTTGGTGCTGGCTGACCAAAATATGCCGCGCCTCGATGGCATCGGCCTGACGCGCAAGCTGCGCCAGCATCCGCGCTACAAAACGACCCCCATCCTCATCCTCACCACCGAATCGAGCGACCAGATGAAGCAGGCGGGCCGCGCTGCCGGTGCCACCGGCTGGCTGGTCAAGCCCTTTGACCCCAATCGCTTGATTGAGGTCATTCAAAAAGTCATTCGCTGAACCGGCGAGACACCGCACCCCCGAATACAGCAGGAGCCCAGATGGCGGACAACTACAACGAAGGGGCTGGCGCAGGCGCTGATTTCGACCTGAGCCAGTTCTACCAAATTTTCTTCGAGGAGGCGGGCGAAAACCTCGACCAGATGGAGCAGATGTTGCTCAACCTGGACCTGACGAACGCCAACGACGAAGAACTCAACGGTATTTTCCGTTGCGCCCACTCGATCAAGGGCGGTGCAGCCACCTTCGGCTTTGCCGACGTGGCCGAGCTCACGCACCAGATGGAGTCCCTGCTCGACAAGCTGCGCCGCCACGAGCTGCAGCCGATCCCGGCCATGGTCGATGTGCTGCTCGACTCTGCCGACGCTTCGCGCAGCCTGCTGGCGCGCCACCAGGCAGGTGGCCAGGGCGAGGCCCTGTCCACCGTCGATCTGGTGCAGCGCATCGCTGAGCTCGCCTCGGGCGAAGGTGGTGCGCCCGCTCCAGCGCCTGCGCCTGTTTCCGAGGCAGCGCCGGCGCCGGCCCCTGTGGCGCCAGCTCCTGCGGCCCCGGGTGGCGTGCGCCAGTTGCACATTCAGATCGGCCCGGTCGAGCGCCTGGAGCAGGCCGATGCCATCAAGGACCTGTTCCGTGACATTGCCGGCCTGGGCAGTATCGAAGACATCCCTGCCACCGCACCGCAAACCCGTCTGTTTGCGGTGTGCACGCCGTCGAGCGACGACGACCTGCTCGACCTCTTTGCCTTTCACGTCAGCAAGGAGCAGGTGCAGATCACGCCCGTCGCCGAAGCGGCAGCTGCTGCACCTTTGGAAGCAGGGGGGATGCCCTATGGCTTCTTCCCTGGCGCCCCCGGGGCTCCGGCAGAGGCGGCGGCTGCCACGCCCACGGTAGCGGCGGCTGCCGTGACCAAGCCCGCTGCCGCCCGGACGGGTGACGCCAAGGCGGCGCAGATGGAATCCACCACCATCCGCGTCGCCGTGAACAAGGTCGATCAGCTCATCAACCTGGTGGGCGAGCTCGTCATCACCCAGGCCATGCTGGCGCAAAACAGCCAGGGGCTCGATCCCAGCACTTACCAGCAGTTGCTCGCCGGCTTGGCCGACCTCGATCGCAACACGCGCGATCTGCAGGAATCGGTGATGTCGATCCGCATGATCCCGATGTCCACCGTTTTCAGCCGCTTCCCGCGCATGTTGCGCGACGTGGCCAACAAGCTGGGCAAGAAGGTCGAGCTGGTGACGCAGGGCGAGGCCACGGAGCTCGACAAGGGGCTGGTGGAAAAAATCACCGATCCGCTGACCCACCTGGTGCGCAACAGCGTCGATCATGGCATCGAGTCGCCCGAGGGGCGCCTGGCGAGCGGCAAGTCCGAGCATGGCACGATCACGCTGTCGGCAGCGCACCAGGGTGGCTCGATCGTCATCGAGGTGCGCGACGACGGCAAGGGGCTGTCGCGTGAAAAAATCCTGCGCAAGGCGCGCGAGCGCGGCATGGATGTCTCCGACGCCATGCCCGACAGCGAGGTCTGGCAGCTCATCTTTGCCCCCGGGTTCTCCACTGCCGACGTCGTCACCGACGTCTCGGGCCGGGGCGTCGGCATGGACGTGGTCAAGCGCAACATTGCCTCGCTCAACGGCTCGGTCGAGAT
>JAJTBK010000029.1 GCA_021286965.1 Comamonadaceae bacterium
AGCAAGTGGGAGAGAGACATGGGGCCTGACTATGCAAGAAAAATCGACCGGCCCAAGTCTTGCTTCGAGCTCCTGCGGGGCTGCATGAAGACACCGGGGCAGCGGTTCATGCTGTCTTGCGCGCGCCATGCAGAGGTAAGGTGCCCGTTTTTAGGGTAAAACGGCCTCTGGCGCTTTATTTATAAGCGCTAGCAGCTATCAAATTAATAGTAAAGGTGCATCATGGGCAAAGCATTGCGCTGGTCGGAAAAGTGGTTTCGCCGGGGCCTGTGGCTGGTGGCGTTCGTGTTTGCCAGCTTTCTCATCGGCCTGGGCAGCCAGCTGGTGGGCGACCTGCCGCGTGTGCAGGCGCCGGTGCGGCTCGAAGACTTTGTCGATCAGACCCAGGCGGCGCCCCTGCGCGCACGCCTGAAGGCGCTGGAGGGCAGCGCGCAAGACGCGCAGCAGGCGCTCGAGCAGGCACAGCTGCAGCGCAGCAAGGCGCGCAGCGAGAGCCAGGATGCGCGCGAGACTTACGCCAACTGGCTGGCCGCGCGCAGCGTGACCGAGCGCCGCGAGGACAACCCCGAGGTGCTGGCGCGCAACCGCCAGCTCGACGCCTTGAAGCAGGCCGAGCGCCGCGCGCAGGAGGCGCTGGAGGCGCAGCAGCAGGCACAGCTGGACGCGCGCCAGGCGAGCGATGCCGTGCGCACGCAGCTGGGCGCGCTCGAAGATGCGGCGCGCGGCCGCTGGCAGGTGGCGCAGCGCAGCGCCGAGCTGCGCGTGTTCCTCTACCGCCTGGCGCTGACGCTGCCGCTGTTGCTGCTCGCCGGCTGGCTGTTTGCCAAGCAGCGCCACGGCACCTGGTGGCCCTTCGTCTGGGGTTTCATCTTCTTTGCGCTGTTCGCCTTCTTCGTCGAACTCGTGCCCTACCTGCCGAGCTACGGCGGCTACGTGCGCTACGTGGTCGGCATCGCCATCACGGCGCTGGTCGGGCGCTGGGCCATCGTCGCGCTGCAGCGCTACCTGGAGCGCCAGCAGCAGGCCGAAGCCCTGCCCGAGCAGGCGCGGCGCCAGGAGCTGGGCTACGACCTGGCGCTCGAACGCCTGGCCAAGGGCGTGTGCCCGGGTTGCGAGCGGGGGGTGGATTTGAAGAACGAAAAAATTGATTTTTGCCCGCACTGCGGCATCGGCCTGTTCGACCGCTGTCGCCCCTGTGGCACGCGCAAGAGTGCTTTTGCGCGCTACTGCCATGCCTGCGGCGTGGCGGCGGATGCGCCAGCGCCGCCGGCGTCCGTCTGAGGCTTTTGGTGCGGGCTTTCTTTGCGAGAATGGCCCTCCTTTGTCTGTGTTCGCCCCATGTCTGAATTTGCCCCCGCCTCCGCCCTTCCCGAGACCGAAGCCGCCAGCAGCGGCACTGCACCGGCCGCGCGCAAGCGCCCGCTGCCGGGTGAGCGCCGGGCGCAAATTCTGCAAACCCTGGCCCAGCTGCTGGAGCAGCCGGGGGGCGAGCGCATCACCACCGCCCTGCTGGCGCGCCAGCTCGATGTGAGCGAGGCCGCGCTGTACCGCCACTTCGCCAGCAAGGCGCAGATGTTCGAGGGCCTGATCGAGTTCATCGAGCACAGCGTCTTCAGCCTGGTGCAGCAGGTGCTCGGGCGCGAGGTGGCTGACCCGGCGCAGGGCAACGCCCAGGGCGCGGAGCAGGCGGCGCGCATCGTCGCCCTGCTGCTGCAGTTTGGCGAGAAAAACCCGGGCATGGTGCGCGTCATGGTGGGCGATGCCCTGGTGCTGGAAAACGAGCGCCTGCAGGCACGCATGAACCAGTTTTTCGAGCGCTTTGAATCGAGCCTGCGCCAGGCGCTGCGCGCCGCCGCGCAGGCACACGGCTCGGCCAAGCCCACGGCCGAGGCCCAGGTGGCCGCGCGCCTGCTGACCGACTTTGCCGTTGGCCGCCTGCAGCGCTTTGCGCGTTCGGGCTTTCGCCAGCTGCCCACCGAGCAGCTGCAGGCCAGCCTGGCGCTGGTGCTGTAGCCGGCGCGGGCGCGGCGGCGCCGCGTTTGGAGCAATCTCCCTATTTTCCCGGGGGGGGTAGGGCAAAACGGGAATTTGCTGCAAAATAGAACGAACGTTCGTTTTTGCCTGTACCCATGCCTGCTTCTTCCGTTCCCCGCCAGTCCTCCGCTTCCGCTGCCGTGCGCAGCAGCCGGGGGCGTGCGCTACAGAAGGGGCAGCAGACCAAGGCGGCCATCGTCGAT
>JAJTBK010000263.1 GCA_021286965.1 Comamonadaceae bacterium
GGCCGTCGGCGCTGGTGATGACGCAGCCCACGCGCGGATTGGGGCTGGACAGGAACAGTGCCTGCTGCGCCTGCGCCAGCGCCTGGGCCATGAAAAAGTCGTCCATCTGCGGGTGTGTCATGGGGTGCTCGCGGGGGGGAGGGCGGCCAGGGCGGCGGCGATGGCCGCAGCCGTGCCCTGGGGGGCTTCCATGGGGAAAAGGTGGCTGCCGCCGAGCAGGGTGATGCGCCCCTGGGTGACGCGCCGCGTCAGCCCCAGGCCCACCTGGCGCAGCTCGTTGGAGTGCCGCCCGCCGATGAAGGCCACCGGGCAGCGCAGCGGGTGCTGGCGCAGCAACTGCGCCAGGTTGTGCGGCAGGGTGTTGTAGATCTGCGTCTCCACCATGCGGTCAAAGGCCAGCACGCGCTGGCCCTGGGCATCGTGCAGGCCGTGCGTGACGTAGTCCTGCAGCACCTGTGCATCCCAGCGGGCAAAGCTTTTTTTCTGCTGGAAATGCGCCAGCGCCGCCTCGGTGCTGGGCCACTGGTGGCGCCGGCGGCGGCTGATGCGCCCGGGTGTGACCGAGGGCGCCAGGCCGGTGTGCTTGGCCAGTGCCAGGGCGTGCGCGCGCCAGCCGCCAATCAGCGGTGAATCGAGCAGCAGCACGCCGCGCGCGAGCTTCGGGTGCTGCGCCGCCACCATGGCGCTCAAAAAGCCGCCGAGCGAATGGCCGACGAGAAACGCCGGCTGGCCGCTGCGCTCTTGCTCGCGGCGCGCAAAGTCGGCCAGCTGCGCCACCAGGTGCGGCCAGTTGTTGGTGACGGGGTAGCGCGCGTCGTGCCCCAGGCGCTCGATGGCGTTGACGGCATAGCCGCGCGCGCGCAGCTGCGCAAACAGCACGCGGTAGGTGCTGGCGGGAAAACTGTTGGCGTGGGAGAAAACGATGGGGGTCATGGGGGGAGGGGGGTCAGCAGCCGCGCAGGAGCATGTCCAGGGCGGTTTCAATGTCCAGCATGTGGGGTCTGGCGTGGGCGCGTGGCGCCGCCAGTTCGCGCCGCAGGAACACGGCGATGCCCAGGGGGTGCAAATGGGCGGTTTGCCCGTTGACGGCAATGGCGGGGTTGAAGCGCTGCGTCATGCCCGGAAAGGCGCCCGGCACGGCCAGCGGTACGCACACCCGTTCGGCAAAGCGGTAGAGCAGGTCGCTTTGAATGTCCAGGACGTAGGGGAAGGTGTCGCGGTCTTCTTCAATCGGGTTGTCGTAAATGTCCAGGCGTGCCATGGCTGGGCCTTTTACGTTTTTTGCTCTGCGCGCCAGCGGCGTACCCGCTGTGCGTAGGGCTCGCGCTGCTCGGCCCAGGCGTTGTATTGGTCGATGTCGGTGGCGTGCTGCGCGGCCCATGCGTTCGGGGGCTCGCTGGCGTAGCTGGCGCCTTCTTCCTGCACGGCCAGCGGCGCGGGCACGACTTGCATGGGCTGCAGCACGATGGCGCCGTCGGCCCGGGTTTGCAGGTCAAAGAGCTGACCGGCGTATTTTTTGCCCAGCGAGATTTGGCCGCTGGCGCCGACTTCCTTGAGCATGGCGGGTGTCCTGAGGGCGGGGTGTCATGCCATCATGCGGCATGAATCAGGGCGTGGCAAGCTGGGCCTTGAGCTGGTAGAGCGCATCGAGCGCCTCGCGCGGGGTGAGCTGGTCGGGGTTGATCTGCGCCAGCAGGGCTTCGGCGGCGCTGGCGGGTGCGGCGGGCGGCGCGGGCGGCGGGGCGAACAGATCGACCTGCGCCTGCCCGGCGGCGGCGCGCTCTTCGAGTGCGGCCAGGGCGTGGCGGGCGTGGCTGAGCACGGCGGCGGGCATTCCGGCGAGCTGGGCCACCTGCACGCCGTAGCTGCGGCTGGCGGGGCCGGCCTGGATTTCGTGCAGGAAGACGATGTCGTGCCCGCTCTCGGCGGCGCTCACGTGCATGTTGACGGCGTGGCGCGCCTGGGCGGGCAGCTCGGTCAGCTCGAAGTAATGCGTGGCAAAGAGGGTGAAGGCGCGGTTTTTGTCGTGCAGGTGGCGCGCGATGCTGCCGGCCAGGGCCAGGCCGTCGAAGGTGCTGGTGCCCCGGCCAATTTCGTCCATCAGCACCAGGCTGTGGGGCGTGGCGGCGTGCAGGATGTGCGCCGCCTCCACCATCTCCAGCATGAAGGTCGATTGCGCGTTCGCCAGGTCGTCGGCGGCGCCGATGCGGGTGTGGATGGCGTCGATCGGGCCCAGGCGGCAGCTCGCGGCGGGTACGTGGCTGCCGATGCTCGCCAGCAGCACGATCAGCGCCACCTGGCGCATATAGGTCGATTTGCCGCCCATGTTGGGGCCGGTGATGATCTGCATCCGCGCCTGTGCCGACAGGCGCGTGTGGTTGGCGATGAAGGCGCCGGCCGAGGTTTCGGCCAGGCGCGCTTCCACCACCGGGTGGCGCCCGGCCTCGATCTCGATGCAGGGCTCGGGCACGAACTGCGGCGCGCACCAGCCCAGGGTCAGGGCGCGTTCGGCAAAGCAGCACAGCACGTCGAGCTGCGCCAGCGCCTGCGCCAGCCGCGTGAGCAGCGGCACGTGCGCCTGCAGGTCTTCGAGCAGCTGCTCATACAGCCATTTTTCGCGCTGCAGCGCGCGTTCCTGCGCCGACAGGGCCTTGTCCTCGAAGGCTTTGAGCTCGGGGGTGATGAAGCGCTCGGCGTTCTTCAGCGTCTGGCGGCGGCGGTAGTCGGGCGGCACCTTGTCGAGGTGGCTGACGGTGACCTCGATGTAAAAGCCGTGCACGCGGTTGAACTGCACGCGCAAATTGGGGATGGCGGTGCGCTCTTTCTCGCGCGCTTCCAGGTCGAGCAGGAAACTGTCGCAGTTGTTCTGGATGGCGCGCAGCTCGTCGAGCTCGGCGTCAAAGCCGCTGGCGATGACGCCGCCGTCGCGCACCAGCGCGGCGGGCTCGGGGGCGATGGCGCGCAGCAGCAGCGCCTGGCAGCCGGGGGGTGGCTGCAGCTGGCTGAAAATTTGGGCCAAATACGGCTCTGGCGCTTGTCCATGCTGCGCGAGCAGCTGCGCTTTTTGTAGCGTCTGGGCCAGGGCGACGAGTTCGCGCGGGCGCACCTGGCGCAGCGCCAGGCGGGCGCTGATGCGCTCGACGTCGGCCACGCCCTTGAGCGCTTCGCGCAGCAGCTGCCAGGGGCCGGTGCGCAGCGCCTCGGTGGCGGCCAGGCGCTGCTGTGCGGCGTCGCGCTGGCGTGCGGGGGTGAGCAGCCAGTGGCGCAGCAGGCGGCTGCCCATGCCGGTGATGCAGGTGTCGAGCTGCGACAGCAGCGTGGGCGCGTCTTCGCCGCGCAGGGTTTGCGTCAGCTCCAGGTTGCGGCAGGTGCTCGCCGGCAGGGCGATGAGCTCGTCGCCGCGCTGCACCTGCAGGGCGTGGATGTGCGTGAGCGCGCGCCCCTGGGTGTGTTCGGCGTACTGCAGCAAGGCGGCGCAGGCGGCGTGGGCCTCGGCCAGCTCCTGCGCCTGCCAGGCGGCGAGGGTGGCAGCGCCGAGCTGTTCGAGCAGCTTGCGCTGGCCCAGGGCGCTGTCGAATTGCCAGTCCGGGCGCGGCGCCATCGGGCAGCTGCAGGCGCCGCTGTGGCGCAGCTGCTGCAGCTGCTGTTCAAAGCGCTGCGTGACGCCAGCGCTGTAGATCAGCTCGCTGGGCGCCAGGCGCGCGAGCCAGGCGCCGAGCTCGCCCTGGCTGCATTCGGCCAGGAACACCTGCCCCTGCGTGACCGACAGCCAGGCCAGGCCGCAGCGTGCGCGCTTGCCCTGGTGCACGGCCAGCAGCAGCGCTTCGCTCTTGTCGGCCAGCAGCGCGCTGTCGGTGAGGGTGCCGGGGGTGACCACGCGCACCACCTTGCGCTCGACCGGGCCCTTGGCTGTGGCCACGTCGCCCACCTGCTCGGCAATGGCCACCGATTCGCCCAGCTTGATGAGGCGCGCCAGGTAGCTCTCGAGGGCATGAAACGGCACGCCCGCCATGGGGATGGGCTGGCCGGCCGATTGGCCCCGGTGCGTGAGCGTGATGTCCAGCAGGCGCGCCGCCTTGTGCGCATCGTCGTAGAACAGCTCGTAAAAATCGCCCATGCGGTACAGCAGCAGGGTCTCGGGGTAGCCGGCCTTGAGGGCCAGGTACTGGGCCATCATGGGCGTGTGCTGTTCGGAGGGCGTGGGCATGGC
>JAJTBK010000277.1 GCA_021286965.1 Comamonadaceae bacterium
GATGCCGCCGGCTTCGCCTGCAGCGACCTTGGCGCGGCGGATGTAGTCCAGCAGCGAGGTCTTGCCATGGTCCACGTGGCCCATGACGGTGACCACGGGTGCGCGCGCCAGCGCCTCGGCCTGCTGGCTCGAAACCTCTTCGGCGGTGAACGCCTCCGGGTCGTCGAGTGCGGCGACGATGGCCTTGTGCCCCATTTCTTCGACCAAAATCATGGCCGTGTCTTGATCGAGCGGCTGGTTGATGGTGACCATCTGGCCCATCTTCATCAGCGCCTTGATGACCTCGGTGGCCTTGATGGCCATCTTGTGCGCCAGCTCGGCCACGGTGATGGTCTCGGGCACATGCACTTCCAGCACGCGTGCCTCGACCGGCGCCTGCTGCTGCTGGCGGTGATCGTCGCGGTCGTTGCCACGGCGGCCCCTCGGGCCACCGCGCCAGTTGCTGCGGCCCACGCCACCGCTGGAGTCGCCTCGGGTCTTGATTTCTTTCTTTTTCGCGCCGTCGTTGGCCCAGCTGGACGACAGCTTGGCCGACTTGACCTCTTTGTTGGCACCAGCACCGGCGCCCGCTGCAGCCGGCGCACCGGCGCGCGCGCCCGCAGCACCTGGGGTGGTAGCCGGCTTGTGCAGCGTGCCCTTCTTGGCGTCAGCGGCGGCGGCCGGCTTGGGCTCCTCGGGCTTCTTGGCCACCAGCACCTTCTTCGGTGCCGCCATCATGGCGCGGATGGCCTCGGCCTCGGCCAGGGCCTTGCGGCGGCGCTCGTCCAGATCCTTGGCACGGGCGGCCTCTTCGGCGGCGCGTGCCTTGGATTCGGCCTCGGCCTTGGCGCGCGCCTCCTCCTGGGCGGCGGCACGGGCCGCAGCCTCGGCCACGGCCTGATCCTTGGCCTCCTTGCGCTCGGCGCTTTCCTGGGCCTTTTTCTCGGCCTGCTGGGCCAGGTAGGCCTGGGCACGCTCTTCGGCCTCGCGCTCGCGCTGCTCGCGCGCCTCGCGCTCGCTGCGCTCAGCGACCAGGTCTTCTTCCTGGCGGCGGATCAGCTCGGCCTGACGGCGCGCTTCTTCCTCGCGGCGTGCCAGCTCCCGCTCTTCGGGCGAGGGGGCTGCGGCGGCCTCGGGGGCATCATCGGCCTCGGCCTCGTCGCGTTTGACGAAGGTGCGCTTCTTGCGTACCTCGACCTGGATGGTGCGCGCCTTGCCGGTGGCATCGGCCTGCTTGATTTCGGTGGTGGATTTCTTCACGAGCGTGATTTTTTTGCCTGCAGCAGCCGTGCCATGGCTGGCCTGCAGGTACGCGAGCAACTTTTGTTTGTCCGGCTCGCTGAGTGCATCAGCGGACGAAGTTTTCTGCACCCCGGCTGCTTGCAGCTGCTCGAGCAGGGTTTCAGGCGATTTTTTGAGTTCTGCGGCGAACTCGGCGACAGTATTCATCGACATATCCGGTACGTACCTCCCTGACCCTTACTCTTGCCCCGTGAACCAGTGCGCGCGTGCCTTCATGATCAAGGCCTTGGCGTCGTCTGCGGACTGGCCGGTCAGTTCGGTCAATTCGTCAATGGCCAGATCGGCCAGATCGTCACGCGTGTGCACGCCACCTGCGGCCAGCTGGGCCAGCAGCTCAGGCGTCAAGCCTTCGAGGTCGCGCAGATCCTCGGCGGCGTTGCCCACGCTTTCTTCGCGGGCGATTTCCATGGTCAAAAGGGCTGCCTTGGCGCGTGCGCGCAGCTCATTGACCGTGTCTTCGTCAAAGCTCTCGATGTCGAGCATCTCCTGCAGCGGCACGTAGGCCACCTCCTCCAGGCTGCCGAAACCCTCGGCAATCAGAATGTCGGCGATTTCCTCGTCCACATCGAGCTTTTCCATGAACAGCTGGCGCGTGGCGCTGGTTTCCTCAGCCTGCTTTTGCGCCGACTCGGCGGCATCCATGATGTTGATCTTCCAGCCCGTGAGGTCGGAGGCCAGGCGCACGTTCTGGCCGCCACGGCCGATGGCGATCGCCAGGTTTTCCTCGTCCACCACCACGTCCATGGCGTGCTTTTCCTCATCGACGACGATGGAGCTGACGTTCGCCGGCGCCAGCGCGCCGATGACGAACTGCGCCGGATCCTCAGACCACAGCACGATGTCCACACGCTCGCCGGCGAGCTCGTTGGTCACCGCATTGACACGCGTGCCGCGCACACCGACACAGGTGCCGATGGGATCGACGCGCTTGTCGTGGCTCAGGACGGCGATCTTGGCGCGGCTGCCGGCATCGCGGGCGCAGCTCTTGATCTCCAGCAGGCCCTGCTCGATCTCGGGCACCTCGTTGCGAAACAGCTCGATCATGAACTCGGGCGCCGAGCGCGAGAGGATGATGGGCGCGCCGCGCAGGGTCAGATCGACCTCCATGATCATGGCGCGCACGCGGTCGCCGGTGCGCAGGTTTTCCTTGGGGATCATTTCAGAGCGGCGCAGACGGCCCTCGACACGACCGGATTCGACAATGAGGTCGCCCTTGTCCATGCGCTTGACGGTGCCGGTGAAGATCTTTTCGCCACGCGACATGAAGTCGTTGAGCAGCATTTCGCGCTCGGCGTCGCGGATCTTCTGCAGGATGACCTGCTTGGCCGCCATGGCGCCAATGCGGCCAATGGGCACGGATTCGACCGGCTCTTCGATGTACTCCCCCACCTGGATGCCGGGAACGCGGTCTTGCGCGTCCATGAGCATTTCTTCGGCGTCGGGGTTTTGCAGGCCAGCATCGTCGGGCACCACCAGCCAGCGGCGGAAGGTTTCGTAGTTGCCACTGTCGCGATCCACAGACACGCGGATGTCAACCTCGCCCTCGTACCGCTTCTTTGTCGCCTGGGCCAGGGCGGCCTCGACCGCACCCAGAACCACATCGCGCTCGACGTTCTTCTCGCGCGAAATGGCTTCCACCAACATCAACAATTCGCGATTCATGCCACGACTCTCCTGTTCTTAATCACCCGCAGAGCCCGCGCCAGGCGGCAGACCCCTCATCCATATCCGGCAAGCCGGTCCGGTCAGAGCCCGGACGCAGCGCCCCTTCCCTTGAAATCCACAATCGGCGCCAAACGCGCCTCACGCAACTCGTCCAGCGTGAACCCCAACAC
>JAJTBK010000278.1 GCA_021286965.1 Comamonadaceae bacterium
TCCCGGGCCATATCCGGTGATGCTGTGGGCGTCGAAACGATCGGGCTGGAATTTCATGGGGCGGTGCGGGCAGCACCTGCAACGGAGCGGGTGCCTGGGGCGGTGGGAACTGTGGTCAAATTATAGGTTTCGCCACATGCCCCTGGCCCGTGGCGGGCCTATGCCACCTGAGCTCAAGCGCATGAAAACCGTACTCAAGTCCACCAAACTCAACAACGTTCTCTACGATGTGCGCGGCCCCATCGTGGACGCGGCCCGGCAGATGGAGGACGAGGGGCAGAAGATCATCAAGCTGAACATCGGCAACATGGCGCCGTTCGGCTTCGATCCGCCCGAAGAGGTGGTGCAGGACATGGCGCGCAACCTGCCCGACTCGGCAGGCTACTCCGACAGCAAGGGTATCTTCGCGGCGCGCAAGGCCGTCATGCACTACACCCAGCAGCAAGGCATCGCGGGCGTCACGCTGGACGACATCTACCTGGGCAACGGTGCGAGCGAACTCATCGTCATGGCAACCCAGGCGCTGCTCAACGACGGCGACGAGCTGCTGCTGCCCGCGCCCGACTATCCGCTGTGGACGGCGGCCACCAGCCTGGCGGGCGGCGTGCCGGTGCACTATGTGTGCGACGAGTCCAACGGCTGGATGCCCAGCCTGGAGGACATGCGTTCCAAGATCACGCCGCGCACGCGCGGCATCGTCGTCATCAACCCCAACAACCCCACGGGCGCACTGTATTCCGACGCGCTTTTGCGCGGCATCGTGCAGCTGGCGCGCGAGCACGACCTGGTGCTGCTGGTGGACGAGGTGTACGACAAGGTGCTGTACGAGGGCGTAAAGCACACGGCCATGGCCAGCCTGTCCACCGATGTGCTTACGCTCACCTTCAACTCGCTCTCCAAGGCCTACCGTTCGTGCGGCTTCCGCGCGGGCTGGATGGTGGTCTCGGGCGACAAGCGGGCCGCGCGCGACTACATCGAGGGGCTGAACATGCTGGCCAACCTCAAGCTCGGCTCCAACGTGCCGGGCCAGTGGGCCATCCAGACGGCGCTGGGTGGCTACCAGAGCATCAACGACCTCATCAAGGAAGGCGGCCGCCTGCGCCGCCAGCGCGATCTGGCCTACGAACTCATCACGGCCATCCCCGGTGTCACCTGCGTCAAGCCCCAGGCCGCGCTGTACATGTTCCCGCGCCTGGATCCCGAGATGTACCCCATCGAGGACGACCGCCAGTTCTTCATGGAGGTGCTGCGCGCCACGCGCGTGATGCTGGTGCAGGGCTCGGGCTTCAATTACCCCGACAACCAGCATTTCCGCATCGTCTTTCTGCCGCACGAGGACGACTTGCGCGAGGCCATCGGGCGACTGGCGGCCTTCCTGGCCCAGTACCGGCAACGCCACGCAAAGGCTTGAAGCTATTGTTTTTATAGCATCTCGCGCTTGATGGACGGGCGCTGGAAGCATTTTTTACTGAGAGTTCTCTGATGAAACCCATCCAAGTAGGCCTTCTGGGCATCGGCACCGTGGGCAGCGGCGTGTTCAACGTGCTGCGCCGCAACCAGGAAGAAATCCGCCGCCGCGCGGGTCGTGGCATCGAGATTGCCATGGTGGCCGACCTGGACGTGGAGCGCGCCCGTTCGGTTGTGGGCGAGGGCGTGCAGGTCGTCAACGACGCCCGCGCCATCATCGCCAACCCCGACATCGACATCGTGATCGAACTGATCGGCGGCTACGGCATCGCCCGCGCCCTGGTGCTCGAAGCCATCGCGGCGGGCAAGCATGTGGTCACTGCCAACAAGGCGCTGCTGGCCGTGCATGGCACCGAGATTTTCTCGGCTGCGTCCGCCAAGGGCGTCATGGTGGCGTTTGAAGCCGCCGTGGCCGGTGGCATCCCCATCATCAAGGCGCTGCGCGAGGGCCTCACGGCCAACCGCATCCAGTGGATCGCCGGCATCATCAACGGCACTACCAACTTCATCCTGTCCGAGATGCGCAGCAAGGGCCTGGACTTTGATGTGGTGCTCAAGGAAGCCCAGCGCCTGGGCTATGCCGAGGCCGACCCCACCTTCGACATCGAGGGCGTGGACGCCGCGCACAAGGCCACCATCATGTCGGCCATCGCCTTCGGCATTCCCGTGCAGTTCGACAAGGCCTATGTGGAGGGCATCACCAAGCTCGCCTCGGCCGACATCAAGTACGCCGAGCAGCTCGGCTACCGCATCCAGCTGCTGG
>JAJTBK010000279.1 GCA_021286965.1 Comamonadaceae bacterium
TTGTTGGCTGTGCGTCAGGTGTGAAGCAAAAAAAGCCGCTAACGCTTGCCAGATAAGCGCGAGCAGCTATCAAAACAGGAGTCAGCCACCCAGGCGCGGCCAGGCCGGGCGCCGGCCCGTGAGCTGGCTGACGATGAGCGCCTGCAGCGGCGGCAAGCGGCGCGAGCCGGCCAGCACCACCTGGCGCAGCAGGCGCGGCAGGGGCCGGGCGTCGGTGTACAGGCGCACGATGGCGTTCGTGCCCTGGTACAGCGGCCAGGCGTGGCGGTGGTGCGCGTTGGCGTAGGGCTGCAGCACGCTGGCGGCGCCAATGTCCTGGCCGTGGCTCCAGGCGGCGTACAGCACCTCGCTCAGGCTTTGCACGCCCGCCAGGCCCAGGTTGTAGCCATGCGCCGTCACCGGGTGCATACCGACGGCGGCGTCGCCCAGCAGGGCGCAGCGCGCGCCGCTGAAACGGTGCGCGTACACCGCCACCAGCGGGTAGGCGTGGCGCTCGCCGGTGAGCGTCATCTGCCCCAGGCGGCTCCCGAACTGCGCCTGCACGCTGGCGGCAAAGTCCTCGGGCGCGAGCGCCAGCAGCGCCTGCGCCTGCTCGGCGCTGGCGGTGATCACCGCCGAGCACTGCGGCTGGCCGTCGATCCAGTCGTTGGGCAACGGCAGGATGGCCAGGGTGCGCTCGTAGCCAAAGCATTCGTGCGCCGTCTCGTGGTGCGGCAGTTCGTGGCGCATCCGGCAGACGATGACGGTGCGGCCAAAGTCGGTCATGGCGGCGCCTATGCCCAGCTGGCGCCGCACGCCGGAGAAACGGCTGTCCGCCGCCACCAGCAGCGGCGCCTGCAGCACCTGCGGCGGCAGGCCGGGGGCGCTGGCGTCCTGGTATTCCACCTCGGCGTGGGTGGCGTAGGTGCTCGCGCGCAGCACCCGGGCCTCGGTGATGATGCGCACGCCGGCGGTGCTTGCAGCGGTTTCGTAGGCGCTGCGGCGCAGGGCGCTGTTGGGCACGATGGAGCCCAGCTGCGCCACGCCGGTGCCGCCGGCGTGCAGCGCCATGCTCGGGCTGTGGCCCACCGGGCCGTCGTGCACCTCGGCCTGGCGCAGCACGCCCACCTCGTGCTCGGCCAGGCGCTGCCAGCTGCCCAGGCGCTGCAAGAGTGCCACGCTGGGGTGGGTCAGGGCGATCTCGCGGCCGTCGGGCGCCGGGTCGGCCAGCTGGGCTGCCGTCTGCAGCTCCAGCACCGTCGCCTGCAGGCCAAATTGCGCCAGCGAGGTGGCCAGCGACAACCCGGCCGGGCCGCCGCCGACGATGAGCACGTCGCTGTGCAGGGGGCTGTCGTGGCGGGTCAGGGGCAATGAAGTCTCGGGCATGGTGGATCGTTTCGTCGTAAGGGGCCAATGGTACGGCGTTGTAAGGCGCTGCCCCCAACCGACGGGGCATCCCTGGTTTCATAATGCGCGCCATGCTAGCGCCCACCCCGAAACGTTTTTCCATGATCCGCGAGTTCCACCTCGCCGACTGGTTCACCCTGGGCAACGCCGTCTGCGGCGTCGGCGCCCTGTTCTCCACCCTGAGCTACATCGAGACGCACGACGCGCGCCACGTGCTCTACGCCTGCGCCCTGGTGCTGGCGGCGCTGGTGTTCGACGTGCTCGACGGGCGCATTGCGCGCTGGCGCCAAAAAAGCTCGGCCATGGGGCGCGAGCTCGATTCGCTCGCCGACGTGATCTCGTTTGGCGTCGCGCCGGCGCTGCTGGCCTACGGCTGCGGGATGCAGGGGCTGTACGACCGCGTGGTGCTGGCCTTCTTCGTCGCCTGCGGCGTCTCGCGCCTGGCGCGCTACAACGTCACGGCCGAGGCCCTGGCCGGCAGCCCGGGGGGCAAGGTCAAGTACTTCGAGGGCACGCCCATTCCCACCTCCATCGCCCTCGTCGGCCTGCTGGCGCTGGCCGCCTGGCAGGGGGCGCTGCGCGGGCAGCTGTGGGGCGGCGCCTGGGAGCTGGGCGGCTTTACGCTGCACCCACTGGTGCTGCTGTTTGCGCTCTCGGGCTCACTCATGATCAGCCGCATCCGCATTCCAAAATTGTGACCGTTACACTTCGGCCATCTCCACCCCCCGCACCGCGCCCATGGCCACCACTGCCCGTACCAGCCTGGAGTTCAAAACCACCCACGTGACCGTGGTCGCCGTGGTTTTGCGCAGCACCGACGTGGCCGTGCTGGCCGCCGACCTGGCCGCCAAGCTGGGCGAGCACCCCGATTTTTTTGACGACGACCCGGTGCTCATCGACCTGGCCGCCGTGCGCGAGGCCAGCAGCCCGATCGACTTTCCCGCCCTGCTGACCGTG
>JAJTBK010000282.1 GCA_021286965.1 Comamonadaceae bacterium
CTGATTTTCTTGCATTTGCACGAGCCGCAGGCGCCGTCCTTGCAGCCGTAGGGCAGGCCCGCGCCGGCGCGGCTGGCGGCGGCCAGGATGGTTTCGCCTGGCTGGGCTTCAAAGCTGCGGCCGCTGGGCTGCACGGTGACGGTGTGGGGCAGGGCGGGGGTGGGCGCTGCGGTGGTCATGTTTTGGTTATCCTCGCGGGGGTCGAACACGGCAATGCCCTGGATTGTGCCCGCAGTGTTTACCCCTTTTGCGCGCCGGGCCGATGGCTGGCGCGGCGCACCTTTGAGAGCCCTTGCATGAGTTCTGCCTCCCCCGCCTGCAACCTGGGCGCGCTGCCTGCGCGCTTTCGCCGTGCGCGTGTGCTCATCGTCGGCTGTGGCGACGTGGGCCTGCGTGTGGCGCAGGCCTTGCGCGCCAGCGCCACGGGGCGCTCGCCGGTGCGTGTGCTGGCGCTCACCTCCAGCCCCGAGCGCGCGCCCGCCCTGCGTGCCCAGGGCATCACGCCGCTGCTGGGCAACCTCGATGCCGCGCCCAGCCTGCGCCGCCGCGCGGGCCTGGGTCAGCGCGTGCTGCACCTGGCGCCGCCGCCGGGGCAGGGCGTGCACGACCCGCGCACCCAGGCGCTGCTGCGCGCGCTGCAGCGCGCGCCGCGCCCACGGCAACTGGTGTATGGCTCGACCACCGGGGTTTATGGCGATTGCGCCGGCGCCTGGGTCAGCGAGGAGCGCGCCGTGGCACCGCGCACGCCGCGCGCGCAGCGGCGCGTGCACGCCGAGCGCAGCCTGCGCGCCTGGGGCCGGGGCGGCACGCGGGTGGCGATTTTGCGCATTCCCGGTATTTACGCCCCCAACCGCGAGGGCGGCACGCCCGAGGCGCGCTTGCGCCGGGGCACGCCGGTGCTGCGGCCCGAGGACGATGTGTTCACCAACCACATCCACGCCGACGATCTGGCGCGCGCCTGCGTGCGGGCACTGTGGTGTGCCACGGCGCAGCGCGTGTACCACGTGAGTGACGCCAGCGCGCTGCGCATGGGCGCGTACTTCGACCTGGCGGCCGACCTCTATGGCCTGCCGCGCCCGTCGCGTGTGTCGTGGGAGGAGGCGCAGGCGCAGCTGCCATCGACCCTACTGAGTTTTATGGGCGAATCGCGCCGCCTGCACACCCGGCGCCTGGCGCGCGAGTTGCGTTTGCGCCTGGCCTACCCGACGGTGGTGCAGGGGCTGCAAAGCGTAAAGAACTAGCGCGGGTGCACGCCGCCGCGCTCGTCGTAGCAGCGAAAGACGTTGCAGTTCGTGATGCGTGGCGGGGGCTGGACCGGTGGTGGTGGCGGCGGGCGGTAGGGTGGCGGCCCGTATGCAGGCGCGACGACGATGGGGGGCGCGATGAGGGGGCGCTGGCTTTCGAGGTCGGCGTAGCGCTCGGGGCCCAGGCAGTCGAGATCGACCTGGCGCTGCAGGGCCTGCAGGCGCAGCTGTTCACCGACGTTGTTGCCGCCGTGCAGCGCCAGCTGCTGATTGAGCTGGCGGCGCGATTCCAGGCAGGCGGCGGAGTGGGCGTAATCGGGCCACAGGCGGGCGTTGGCGCGGCGCTCTGCCAGGGCGCGGGCGTCGGCACGGTCGGTGCGCTCTTGCTCGGCGGCTTCGCGCTGCAGGCGCTGCTCCTTGCGCGCCAGGGCCTCGGCGGCCTGCTCGCGCTCGGCGCGCAGCTCCTCGGGTGTTTTGCGGGCCTCGATCTCGCGGGTTTGGCTGCCCGGGGCGCAACTGCCGTCGGTGTAGGTGACTTCGCCGGTGCGCGCATTGGTGCAGCGCAGCACCTGGGCGCTGGCCGTGCCGGCACACCACAGCGCCAGGGCCAGGAGGCAAAGGGACGGGCGGCGGAGCATGGCGCAGCCTTGGCTTAGCGCTGCCCGGCAGGCGCTGGGGCGTCGTCGC
>JAJTBK010000296.1 GCA_021286965.1 Comamonadaceae bacterium
GCACCTTGTCGAGCCAACCCTCGACCACCTTGTGCGCGGCGTTGCAGGCTTCGTCAAACTTGCGCCACAGGCCATGGTTGGCCGGGCCGCCCTGGTCGGCCTGCTTCCACTGCTCGCGCAGCTGGCGCAGGCTCTCTTGCATCTTACGCCCGCCCAGGGCCTGGCCCTCGGGGCGCGTCAGCAGGGCTTCGGCCTTGGCGACCAGCTCCTCCCGCACCTGGTCGGCGCTCCAGCGCTGCCAGCCCTGCAACTCACCGGCAGCCACCAGCGCCTGGTGCACCTGCTGCTCCAGGGCGGCGTCGATGTGGCGGCCCTGCGTTTTCAGCACGGTGCGCAGCGCGGTGGTGGCAGCAGCGCTGGCCTTGCCGTGGCCTTCGGCGGTTTCTTGCTCTAGTTTTGCGAGCGCCTCGCGCACGGCCTGCTGGGCTTTTTCGACGATGGCGGGGTCGGCCTTGGGCTTGGGCTGCTTGGCGGCGGCAGCAGCCGCCACGGCTTGCGCCTCGGTCGGCAGGCCACGGGCGGCGCGCAGCTCATCGGCCCACACCGGCACCGGGGGCAGCGGCGCAGCAGCATCCGCCGCTGCCGCCACGGTTTGCTCCAAGGCCGCGACAAAGGCGTCCCACACCACCTGCAGCTGGCCGCGTGAGGCGTCGAGCAGGGGCGGAAAGCGCGCCTCGACGCTGGCCCAGCTGGCGTCGCCCATGAGCTCCTGCGCCTGCTCCTGCCAGCGGCCGACGTCGCTGCGCAGCAGCTCCAGCGCCGCCTGGGCGTCGGCCCAGGGCTTGGTCGAAAGCACTTCGATGCGCTGCGCCAGCAGCACGGCGGCCTCGCGCTGCACCTGCACGCGGTGCTGCAGGTCTTCGATCACCTTGATGCGCTCGGCCAGCTGCACCTTGAAGGCCGACAGCGGCTCGCGCGACAGCGGCGCGCCGGCCTTGGCGGCATCGCGCTGCCAGGCCATGGCGTCGGCGATGTTCAGGCGCGCGCTCGCCAGCAGTGCCTGCGCCTTCTCGGCCCATTCGGCAGCGATGGCTTCCTGGTTCTTGGCGCGCTTGAGCTCGTCGATGCGCTCGCGGATGGCACGGGCTGCGCCCTTGTCGCGCACGCTCAGTTCCTTGAAAACTTCCTGCAGCTGCTCAGGCGCCGGGTTGCCCGCCAGCCAGTCGCGCACACGGGCGGCGCGCTCGCCAGAGGTGGCGGCGGAAAACGCGCCGCCGGTGAGCGCATCCAGCGGATGGGCATCAGCGGTCTTGGCCGGGGCCGGGGTCACTTCGGGTGCGTCGGACATGGTGGGACGAGAGGTAAAAGGGAACATGGCGGAAAAGAAGAGAGCCACCCCGGCCACGCCCTGCGTGCACCGGGGAAGAGAAAGCTGCCACCTTGGGCGGGCTGGAGCAAAACGCCTATTTTCGCCGGGATTTGGCGCCAGGCCCAAACGCCCCTACGGCAAGGCCAGTGTCAGTTGCGCGTGCGGCGTCCATTTGTCTTGCTGGGGCGCGGTTTCCACCGCCCCCAGGAACAGCTGTGCCGGCGCCACGCCGTGCGCCGCCAGGTAGTCGCGCACGGCCACGCCGCGTTCGGTGGCGAGTTCATGCATGGCATCGTCCGGCAGGCTGATGCTCGCTAGCAACAGGGCCTGCACTTCGGCCGGCGGCAGCTCCTTGGGCAGTCCCAGCAGGTTGCGCGGCTTGGGGATGTTGTCGGCGCGGCGGTACAGGGCCTGCAGCAGGGCCGGGGTTTCGGCCGCGCTGACGCTGTGCACGGCCTCGGCATCGGCGCCGCTGCGGCGGGCCTCGCGGCGCTTTTGTGCCAGCAGCATGGCCTGCAACTGGGCCCCTTTCCAGCCCTCGCGCTCGCTCGCCAGCTGTGCCTGGCCGACCACCGTCAGCGTCAGGGCCGGACGCGCCTGCAGCGCCTTGGCCACCTTGTCCAGGCTGGCCTGGGCGGCACCATCGAGCTGCGCACTGCCCGGGGCAAAGGCCACGCTGCTGGCATCGCCGCCGCCTCCGCCCAGGGCGTTGGCGAGCAGGGCGAAGGGCGCGGTCACGGCTTTCATGATGAGGTTGCCCAGCAGCTTGAAGATGACCGCACTGACGCGAAACTGCGGGTCATTGAGCGAGCCGCTGATAGGCAGATCCAGGTCGATCACGCCGTTGCTGTCGGCCAACAGCGCCGTCGCCAGACGTACCGGCAGGCTGGCGGGCGCGCCTTCGACGGCATCGCCAAAACTGAGCTGGTGCAGCACCAGCTTGTTGTTGGCGGTGAGCTGGCCGTCGGGCTGAATCTGGTACGACACCTCCATGCTGAGTTTGCCGCGCTCGATGCCGTGGCCGGCGTATTTGATGCTGTAGGGCGAGAGCGGCGGCAGCTCCAGGCCCTGCATCCTGCCGACGATGTCGAGCGCCAGCGGCTGCGCCAGCGGGTTCAGGCGGCCGGTAATTTCGAGCTGCGCCGTCCCTTCGGCACGCCCGCGCAGCTCCAGCTCCGCCATGAGCGGCGGCTCGCCCGGCGCCGGCGGCTGCGAGGAAAACGCGCCCAGGCGCCCGGTCAGCTCGCTCAGGTCGGCAGAGTAATTGGGCTTGATGAAATGGTCGGTAAAACTCACCTGCCCACCAGCCAGGGTGATGGGGCCAAAGCGCACGATGGGGGCGGCCGTTGCTGCTGTAGCAGCTGGCGCAGCGCTGGCGCTCTGCGCTGCGCCAGATGCCGACGGCTGCTTGAGCACATCCTGCAAATTGATGCGTCCGCCCTCTTGCACGATGATGCGGGCGAAAAAGTCGCTCAGCGCCGTCTCGCGCACCTGCAGCTGCAGCGGTTGCTGCGGCGCCAGGGCCAGATCCAGGCCACGCAGGCCCAGGGACTTCCACTTGAGCAGATCATCTTGCGCCG
>JAJTBK010000312.1 GCA_021286965.1 Comamonadaceae bacterium
GCAGCAGCGGCCAGCCGCCCTGCCCGGGCGTGATGCCCGCCAGCGCCTGGCGCGCCGCCGCTGCGCTGCCCGGCGCGCGCGGGTCGTCGCAGGGCTGCAGCACCCAGTCGCGCAGGCCCAGCGTGGCCAGCGCCTGGCCCAGGGCCTGCAGCTCTGCCAGGGGATAGAGGCCGGGGTGCCAGGTGCTGCGCACCTCGTGCGCCACGCCGCTTTGGAGCAGCAGCGCCAGCGACGCACGCACCTTGGCGCCGCTGCCGGGCACGCCGGTGAGGGCGGGGATCTGCGCCCAGGGGGCTTTCACGTCCAGCCCGACCCAATCGAGCAGCGGCAAGGCGGCGGCCAGGCGCTCGGGGTACATGCCGCCGGTGTGCAGCGCGGTGGCAAAGCCCATGTCCCGCACCTGCTGCAGGGCCGCAGGCAGGGCGGACTGCGCCAGCGGCTCGCCGCCGGAGAACACCACGCCGTCGAGCAGGCCCCGGCGCTGGTGCAGAAAGCCGAGCACATCCGCCCAGGCCAGGGCGCCGGGCTGCGCCGCATCGAGCAACTCGGGGTTGTGGCAGTAGCCGCAGCGCCAGGGGCAGCCCTGGCAAAAAACAACGGCCGCCAGGCGGCCGGGGAAGTCGATGGTGGTGAGCCGGGTCAGGCCACCGACGCGTAGAAGCATTTCAGCAGGTGGCTTCGCTGAAAAACTGGCGCTCGTTGTGCTCGCCTTGTTTGCCGACGTTGAAGCTCGCCACCGGGCGGTGGTAGCCCATGACGCGGGTCCAGACTTCGCAGGGCTGGCGCTCGCAGTCTTGCAGCTGTACGTCGGCAGCGGCCAGGGCGGTGGTTTCAACGGTGCTCAGGGCGTTCATGATTTTTCCTTCAAAAATGATAGCTATTGACGCTTGATACATAAGCCTTACAGGCTGTTCTTATGCCGCAATCTTGCGGCGCTTTTCTGCCAGGCGCTCCTCGTCGCACTGGGGGCAGAACTGGTGCTCGCCCGCGAGGTAGCCGTGCGTCGGGCAGATGGAGAAGGTCGGCGTGATCGTGATGTAGGGCAGGCGGAAGTTGCTCAAGGCGCGCTTCACCAGCTCGCGGCAGGCGGCGCCGCTGCTGATACGTTCGCCCATGTACAGGTGCAGCACGGTGCCGCCGGTGTACTTGGACTGCAGCTGCTCCTGGCGCTGCAGGGCCTCGAACGGGTCGTCGGTAAAGCCCACGGGCAGCTGCGAGCTGTTGGTGTAGTAGGGCTGGGCCTCGGTGCCCGCCTGCAGGATGGCGGGCCAGCGCTTTTTGTCCTCTTTGGCGAAGCGGTAGGTCGTGCCCTCGGCGGGCGTGGCCTCCAGGTTGTAGAGGTGGCCGGTTTCCTCCTGGAAGGCGACGATGCGCGCGCGCACATGGTCCAAGAGGCGCAGCGCGAAGGCGTGGCCCCAGTCGCTGGTGATGTCGTGCGCGCCCCGCGTGAAGTTGCGCACCATCTCGTTGATGCCGTTCACGCCCAACGTGCTGAAGTGGTTGCGCAAGGTGCCCAGATAGCGCTTGGTGTAGGGGAACAGGCCCTGGTCCATGAGGCGCTGGATGAGCTTGCGCTTTACCTCCAGGCTCTGCTTGCCCAGCTCCAGCAGGCGATCCAGCGCGGCCAGCAGCGCCGCCTCGTCGCCCGCGTGCAGGTGGCCCAGGCGCGCGCAGTTCACGGTGACCACGCCCAGGCTGCCCGTCTGCTCGGCGCTGCCGAACAGGCCGTTGCCGCGCTTCAAGAGCTCGCGCAAATCGAGCTGCAGGCGGCAGCACATGGAGCGCACCATGTTCGGCGAGAGCTCCGAGTTGATGAAGTTCTGAAAGTACGGCAGGCCGTACTTGGCCGTCATGTCGAACAGGGCGGCGGCGTTCTCGCTCTCCCACGGGAAGTCGGGCGTGATGTTGTACGTGGGGATGGGGAAGGTGAACACGCGGCCCTTGGCGTCGCCCGTGGTCATGACGTCGATGTAGGCGCGGTTGATGAGGTCCATCTCGGCCTGCAGCTCGCCGTAGGCAAACGGCATCTCCACGCCGGCTATCACCGGCACCTGTTCGCGCAGGTCCTCGGGGCAGGTCCAGTCGAAGGTGAGGTTGGTGAACGGCGTCTGCGTGCCCCAGCGCGACGGCACGTTGAGGTTGTAGACCAGCTCCTGGATGCACTGGCGCACGGCCGCGTAGTCCATGCCGTCCTGGCGCACGAAGGGCGCCATGTAGGTGTCAAAGGACGAGAACGCCTGCGCTCCCGCCCACTCGTTCTGCAGCGTGCCGAGGAAGTTGACGATCTGCCCGACGGCGGAAGACATGTGCTTCGGCGGCCCCGCCTCCACCTTGCCCGGCACGCCGTTCAGGCCCTCGTGCAGCAGCGTGCGCAGCGACCAGCCGGCGCAGTAGCCGCTGAGCATGTCCAGGTCGTGGATGTGGATGTCGCCGTTCCTGTGCGCCTCGCCGATCTCGGGCGCGTAGACGTGCGAGAGCCAGTAGTTGGCCGTGACCTTGCCGGCCACGTTCAGGATCAGGCCGCCGAGCGAATAGCCCTGGTTGGCGTTGGCGTTCACGCGCCAATCGGCGCGCGTGAGGTATTCGTTGATGGAGCTTTCGACGTGCACCAGGGTCTGGCGGTCGGCGCGCAGGGCGGCGTGGCGCTCGCGGTAGGCGATGTAGGCGCGCGCCGTGCCCAGGTGGTTGGCGGCGATCAGCGTCTGCTCGACCACGTCCTGGATCTGCTCGATGGTCGGCGCCTGGCCGTGGAAGCGGTGTGCCAGCACCTTGGTGGCCTGGGCGGTGAGCAGCTGCGCTTCGTCCGCACCAAACTCGCCGGTGGCGCTGCCAGCGCGGGCGATGGCCGAGCGGATGCGCCCGGCATCGAACGCGGCGCGCGCGCCATCGCGGGCAATGACGTCACGGGGCAAGGTGGCGACGGGGGTGGACATGCGGCAGCTCCAGACAAATTAAACACTACATGTAGTGTGCAACCGCAGTACAAAACACCATAGGTAGTTATTTGCCGCATTTGATTTAACGCAAAAATCCGAGCAATTACGTCGGACAAAAAAAGGGCCGCCCCGAGGGCGGCCCAAGCAAGAAGCGTCGAAAGACGCGAGAGGATCAGGGTTTTTAGGACTGGGCGGCGGCGGTTTCCTGTGCCGCTTCAATGCGGGGGTAAAAGTCCCGGTCCTCGTGCTTCATGCGCTCGTACACGCGGCGCAGCACGTCGTTGGCGTCGCGGCGAAAGCCGGCTTCGTCGGCGCACAGGCGCGCGGCCGTGTTCCAACGCCGGGCAAAGGTGTCGAAGGCGGCGGCGATCGGCCCCATTTCCGACTGAAAGCGCTGGCCCAGGCGCGCCAGGCCGGCGTCGTCGCTGCGCTGCAGCGCCGGGTACAGGGCCTGGTCCTCGACCGACAGGTGCAGCTTGATGATCGCGCTCATGCCGATGACCCCCTGCGCCAGCGCCTCGGCGTTGGCCACCACGCCGGCGCGGGTGAGGGCGCGCAGGCCGTCGATGCGCGCCAGGATGTCCAGGTGTTGGTGCTTGAATTTGTCGATGTTCATGAAAAATCACTCCTTTGAATGCATGTCACCAGAGGTAACGCAAACCGCGTGCCAGCGCACCGGATGCGGTGCCACAAGGACTTGGGCCCGCAAGGGTATTTTTGACCCTCGTTATCCAGGGTCGTTTTGACCATAATGGGGTTATGAATACCCTACTGAACGCCGCCCTGCTGGCCGAGCTGGCGCAAGACCTGCCCCCGGCCGAGCGCCTGCAGCGCCTGGTGGCCCAGCTGCGCGCGCACTTTCGCTGCGGTGCGGTGGTGCTGCTGCGCCTGGAGGAGGCTTTTTTGCGCCCCGTGGCCATCGACGGCCTGGTGGGCGAGGCCCTGGGGCGGCGCTTTGCCGTGCACCAGCACCCGCGCCTGGCGGCCCTGCTGGCGCAGCGCGAGGTGCTGTGCTTTGACAAGGACAGCCAGCTGCCCGACCCCTACGACGGCCTGCTCGACGCCCTGCCCGGCGCGCCGCTGCCGGTGCACGACTGCATGGGCGTGGCGCTGTGGCTGCACGCGCGCCCCTGGGGCGTGCTCACGCTCGACACCCTGCGCACCGGCACCTTCGGCCCGGCCGAGCGCCGCGCGCTGGCGCACTGCGCCCTGCTGGTGCAGGCGGCGGTGCGCATGGCGCAGCTCGATGGCGAGATCAGCCAGCTGCGCCTGGCGCCGAGCGCGCGCGCCAGCAGCGCCGACACGCCCCTGCCGCTGGCGGGCGACGCCGAGATCGTCGGCCAAAGCCCGGCCCTCACGCAGCTGCTGCACGAGCTGCGCGTGGTCGCCGGCTCCGAACTACCGGTGCTGCTGCTGGGCGAGACCGGCGTCGGCAAGGAGCTGTTTGCGCGCTGGCTGCACCGCCATTCGCCGCGCGCAGACAAGCCCCTGGTGCACGTCAACTGCGCCGCCCTGCCCGAGTCGCTGGCCGAGAGCGAGCTCTTTGGCCACGCACGCGGCGCTTTTTCTGGCGCGCTGGCCGAGCGCCCGGGACGCTTCGAGGCCGCCGATGGCGGCACTTTGCTCCTCGACGAAGTCGGCGAGCTGCCGCTGGCGGTGCAGGCCAAGCTGCTGCGCACGCTGCAAAACGGCGAAATCCAGCGCCTGGGCGCCGACCGGCCCCGGCATGTGGACGTGCGCATCATCGCCGCCACCAACCGGCGCCTGCGCGAGCAGGTGGCCGCCGGCAGCTTTCGCGCCGACTTGTACCACCGCCTCTCGGTCTACCCGGTGCCGATCCCGCCGCTGCGCGAGCGCGGCAGCGACGTGCTGCTGCTCGCCGGGCGCTTTCTGGAGCTCAACCGCGCCCGCCTGGGCCTGCGCAGCCTGCGCCTGGCGCCGGCGGCGCAGGAGGCGCTGGCGCGCTACCGCTGGCCGGGCAATGTGCGCGAGCTCGAGCACGTCATCAGCCGCGCCGCGCTCAAGGCCCTGAGCCAGGGCGCGCGCCAGGGCGACATCGTCACCCTCGGCCCGGCCCTGCTCGACCTGGACCCGGGCCCGGCGCCCCCCACGGCAGGCAGCGCCGCGCCCATCGCCCTGGCCAGCAGCCCCACCCCCGGCCGCAGCCTGCTTGCCGCCGTGCAGGACTGCCAGCGCCAGCACATCCACGCCGCTCTGGCGCAGCACCAGGGCAACTGGGCGCAGGCGGCGCGCAGCCTGGGGCTGGACGCGAGCAATCTGCACAAGCTCGCCAAGCGCCTGGGGTTGAAAGAAACGCTACCAAAACAATAGCTGCCAGCGCTTGTTTTATAAGCGCTGGCAGCCTTTTTGACCCTGAAGCCAGCGCAGCCACAGGGCTGCGCCACAATGGCCCGACCATGCTCACCCTCCAGACCATCCAGGACGCCGCCGCCCGCCTGCGCGGCCAAGTGCTCGAAACCCCCTGCGTCGAATCGCAGACGCTGTCGCAGATCGTCGGCGCGCAGGTGTTTTTGAAGTTCGAGAACCTGCAATTCACCGCCTCCTTCAAGGAGCGCGGCGCCTGCAACAAGCTCAGCCAACTCTCGCCCGAGGAGCGCGCACGCGGCGTCGTCGCCATGAGCGCGGGCAACCACGCGCAGGGCGTGGCCTACCACGCGCAGCGCCTGGGGCTGCGCGCCGTC
>JAJTBK010000323.1 GCA_021286965.1 Comamonadaceae bacterium
CCGCCTGATTGAGCTGCAATTGGGCGATCCGTCATTGCTGGAGCGCGATTTGGCGGAGTTGACCGCAGGCTAGGCCGGCGCGATCTTGCACCCAACGAAAAAGCGCCATGGCAGAGAGCGTGTCCCGAATCAGGTTGCGCACCTTGAACGCCGGGTTCACCGTCACCCCAAAAGTCAGCAGCCGCTTGAACGGCGCCAGCGCCTTCACCACACCGCCAGGCGTGTACTGCATGGCCGTGATGGCCTGCATCAGGTACGGGTCTTCCACCATCCAATGCTCGGCCACGCCAGCATTGCGCACCTGCACCGCGCCCTTGGTTCCGGCTGGCACGCGGTAGGCAATGCCCATGCCATCGGCAGCCTTCATGCTCTCCAACGCCGCCCGGTTGCGCGCCGCTGCCGCGTACAAGCTGCCCCAGTTGAGCAGCATGTTGTGCAGCAAATCACTGTTGAGCTGCTGCGTGCCGCCCTTGAGCCGCTTGAACGCCTGCTGGCCCACCAGCCCGGCGGAGAAGCGCGGCCCCTGCAAATCGCCCTCCTCCATCAAGCGGTAGAACGGCACATAGGGCTGGCCCTGCATGATGTCAAACGCCGCCTGGTCAATCAGGCCAGACTCCAGCGCCACCTTCAATACCGCCTCGTTGAAGTCGTTGAGCTGCGCCATTGCCTGGCCGTACACCAGCACCCGGCTCTTGCCGTCCGGCATCTGCCCACCATTGAGTGACTTGAGGTTGGAAATGTCCGCATCCGTCAGCAAGTTCTCCTTGCCCTCGGCCTTCAGGCGCTCAGAGCGGCTGGCCGCTACCCACTGCAAAAAGCGGTCTGCCTCACCTTGCAGGCCCGCGAGCACCTTGGCAAAGCCGCCATGCGGGTCGTTCACGTTCACGTCCAGCACGCCATCCTTGAGGAATGGCCGCCCGTAGAGCATGGCCGCCTCCACCGCCCCGTCCGTTCCCTTGCTCATGCGCGCGAGGATGTACGCCTTGTGGCTGATCTCGGCAATGGCTGCGAACTGGTCAAACAGCCCTTGCTTGATGCGCGTGCCCGCATTGGCGCGCAGGGCATCAAAGCGTTCGCGCAGGGTCAATTGCTTGGGCGCACCGAATACCCGCTCGGCGCTGGCGCGCTGGGCTTGGGTGTAGGCGGCGTAGGGGTCTGTGGCCGCCCGGCTGAACAGTGCCTTTAGCTGGCGCTCTCCTTCGGGTCTGGATCCATCTTCGCGTACACGCCGGGACAGGTTCTCCAGTAGGCCAGCGGATCGCCCGTGATGGCTTCCTCCCTCGCTGCCCTCTGCGCGTAGAAGGGCTCGCAAGAGTGCGTGTCGCGCATTCGTTCTGCCGCCCGATCTAGCCGCGCTTGATACGCCTTTCCCTCGGGTGTCTGTCGCCAGAGCCTCGATCCCTCCACGGTCAATGGGAAGTCCATTCGAGTCGGTGAAATCACCCGTTCTTGGATCGAAGTTGAAGTCGAGGTCATGGTTGTTATTTTCTGCAATTCGCAGGTTCACATCAACCAAGTTGCGCAGATTCTGCACATCGTTGCCTGTCTGCCATGCCAGCGGTGGCACGCCTGCAGACTCCGAGCCTTGTGTCTGCCTCGGGTGCGGCGACAGGTGGCGCGTCGTGCCCCAGCGCAGCGCGCTCGATAGCATGTGCTCGCCCCGGCGCTTGAGGCCCGCTTCGCTCAGGCCAGCTGGGTCGCCCACAAACACGCGCCCAGTGTTGTGCGCAAAATCACCCGCAATCGCGTACACCTTGCCGCCGTCGCCTGCGCCCTTGAGCTGCGACACGTCAATCCACACGTCGCCGCGCCCATCGGATGCGCCGTTTTGGTCTTCGCCGGGGCGCTGTGACAGCCCGCGTTCCACGTCGAAGGTGGGCGAGTCGTTTGCGTCCGGGAAGCCATAGTAGCCTGCGGGCTGCATCTCGCCGGCCTTATTCTCGCGCACGCTGATAGAGAACGGTTGCCCTTCCTTGGTGCGGAACTTATAAATCGTGCGGTAGCCGCCGCTCACCGTCTCCACATGCTGGAATTCAGGCTCTACCTTGCTGGCAATTTCCAGCATGTTGGTGGAGTGGCTCTTGGGCAGCGCAAAGATTTCATCCTGCTGTGCCAGCTCGCGCAGCGCATTCATCTCCGGGCTGGTGTCGAGCTGCCCGCCAGTCTTCGCCATGCGGGCATTGCCAGTGCCGACAGCAGCGCCATCGCGCGCCAGGCGCTTGGCATTGGAGCGCGCAATCGCCGCAATGTCGGCTACGCTCAGGCGCTCTGCGTTGAGCCAGCCCTTGCCGTGCAGCCAGGCGCGCACCGCAGCAATGAAGTCGCGCGCCAGGCCTACCAGCGTGACAGGCATCTTGGCGCGGTTGTTCTCGTACTGCGTGACCACGTAGGCCAAGAACTCCTCGTTGCTCGTCTCGCCCGCCTGCGCCATGCGGCTCTCGGCCTGCTGCACAAAGGGGTTGTTTCGCCACTTCTGGCGCAAGTCCCCGGCACGCTCAATCAGGCGCTGCATCCCGCTGCTCGAATCAGCGGCCATGTGCACACCCACCTCATGCATCAGCGTACCGGGGGCGGTTTCTGCGGTCAGGGCATCGGCAATCAGGAAGGTCTTGCCGGAAACCGGGTCGTGGAAGCCTTCGATGGCGCCGTTGGCACTGCGCTTGATGTCGATCTCGGCCTGTGCAATACTGGCATCGCCAGCACCTGCGCCGTTGCGAGAACGTGTAGCTTCGGCGGCAGTAGCGGTGGATGAAGTCGCACCCCTTCCCGTCGCATCTGGCATCAATTCAAACCCCGTCAGCACCCAGCCGTTGCCGCCTGGCTGGCGTACCAAAACGACCTGAGCGCCATCGCCCTCCAGAACCAAGCGGGCGCTGCCGGAAACTTCTGTGCGGCGCACCTCTGCGCCTTGTGCAATGACGGCAATCATCTTGTCGTGCATGAAGCGCACCGCCTGATCTGCTGTCATGCCATCGGCGCTTTGGCGGCGTTGCATCAGGTGCTGCAACCCTTTGCGGTCGTCGCCCCACACAAAATCCACCCAGCCAAGGCCGCTTCTGTACATCGCACGGTGAACACTGGTCTTTTCATCCAGTGCTTTGGCCAGGGCGGCACGGCCTCGGCGAATGTTGGCTTCAACCGACTTCATCGGCGAGAGGCTGCCCTTGACGCTCTCCATCAGGCTGCGCTTGACATCCTCCACGCTCTCGCCCGTCACCGCAGCGCGGGCCTTGGCCGCAGCGTCAATGGCTTCTTCCTGGGTCTGCGTCAGCGCCACCAGCCCCTTGGCTTCGAGCTTGTCGAGGAGCTTGCCGTAGGCTTTGGAAATGGCTGCTCGGATGGCGCTGGCCGGGGTTCCAGGCGCCGCCTGTGCGCTGCCCTGCGCAGGCGCTGCATTGGCCGGAGTCGGCGCGTTGTGCATCTCCTTGCCGTTGAACGTCACGATCACGTCGCTGTCTGCAATGTCTGCCGTTGCGCTCGGTGGCGTGGCGTTGCGCTCTGCATCTGTCATACCCTGGCGAGCCTGGGTGTTGCGCGCTTCGACCTCACCGGCCAGGCGGCGGTACTGCTCGTATGGCGTGCGCGAAACCATCTCCTTGGCGCGCGCCTGCATACTGTCTGCGCTCTCGCCAGAAAGCGCAGCAGACTCAGCACCCATTGCGGGCTCGCGCCCGAATCTGCGCGTGAACGTCTCAACCGTCTCCTTCATGCTCCCAAAACTGGGGGCCATGCGCTTGAGGATGGCACCATCCTCCAGCATCTTGCGATCTTCGGTGCGGTCAACTGCAGCCATGCTCTCTGGATTGCCGCCACTGGCAAATCCCTCGATGTGCTGGATGCCGTGCTGGATTTCGTGCAGCAGGGTGGACAGCAACTGTGCATCAGTGCTGTGGGCGGACAAATCAATCGAGCGCCCTTCGTAGGTGTAACTGGCGTTGTTCGCAGGCAAGCCATCGCGCAGCTCCACCCGCACAGCAGCAATACCAGGGTAGGCGGCAAACAACGCAGGATGGTCGAGCAAGGAACCAACCGTCATCCCAGCGCCATCGCGCCCCGCCATCTCTTGGGCCTGCCGGGCTTTATCCAAAGCCGTCTCGGCCTTCTTCAAGGCGTTTGCCAGCGCCTTGAAATCAGCATCTTTCTTCGATTCCGAGGAGATACGCGAAGGGCTTTCTCCGCGCTGGCGCAGCCATGCATTGCGCGCCTCCTCTGCCGCCCACTTGCTTCGCAATGCTTCCTCGCTCTTGGCTTGGAGCGCATCGCGTTGCGTCGCCCATTGCGCTCGATCTTTGAGCTTTGCCTCGGCATCGCTAATCTCAAAGCGCCACTTGCCATCCATGCCCTTGAACCAGCCCGTATCCTGGCGCACGGCTTCAGCATCCTCGCCAGAGGCGATGCGCTCTTGCGCTGTGGCAAGCGCGTGCTGGTCGGCAGTGGATGCCTGCTGGCCGGCGAAGCTGTGCTGTGGGTTGTTGGCACGCCTCCACCCGGCGAGGTTCTTCTCGGTTAGAATTTTCGTGCGCCCCTGAGATAGGGCGGCTTGCTTGGGGAATTGGACCCCTCCACGCCGCCAGATTTCAGGGGCGTTTTTCGTGTCCATGTACAGCAAATTCCCTCCAGCCGCAAGAAACCCTGGAGATGGGAGATTGCCGTTTGTCTTGGCATATACCGTGACCAACAGGCTCTCGGTCGGCGTTGTCGGCGCTGGCTTGGAGCCAACAGGGTTCGGCTTCGGCTCAATGACCATCATTACCGGATACCCAGCCAACGAATCCGGCGCAATCACCACCAGCCGCCCAGAGTCACGCGGGTCACGGTACACCGCTGCCGGGTTTTCTAACCAGCCCGGCACCTTCTTCCATGCCTGGGCCGTCATCTCAGGATGGTTCGTCAGCCCGTCCAGCAAATGCCGCTCGTTGAGCATCAGCGGCACGTCGGGATGCCCCAGCAGGCCCATCACATCCGAACGGTCAAGCACGCGCGTTCCCGTGGTGGCCTTGCCCCCACCGAACAGCGCATCGATGCGCCCCTCGTAGGATGCCTGGGTACTGGCGCTGCGGCTCAAACGGATGTCGGGGCTTGCGCCGTCAAAGTTGCCGTTGTTGTTCGTCGCGGATTTGATCTGCTCTGGCGACAAGACCATGACCGTATCGCCGTCAAACTCATCAGGCGTTCGCACACTCTGATACCCAAGCCACCGAGCCATGTGGCCGCGAAGCCGTTGTATTTCGAGTTGTGCATCAGCCTCGTCTACTGCGCCAATGGCGTCCCAAACATCCTGAGAATCAGGGTAGTGGCTGCCGTCCGTCAGTGCAGTGACAACATCATCAAGCACATCGCTGTCTTCTTCTACGCCAAGGCGCTTTGCCAGGGCTGCACGCGCTTCATCACCTTCAAGCAGGTCGGCCATTTTTCTACGCTCAAGGATCGGCCCCTTGATGAAAATTGCGTGCTGCTTTTCGTGGTATCCGCTCGGCTTGCCAGCGCGGGCAAAGATGGCGCCTTGGAATCGCCCTCCGTCCTTGATTTGAGAAAAATCTGATGCGCCGCCGTGATAGAAGATCAGCGGCTTGCCATCTGCATCCACCACCTCGCTATCACCAAACCACTTGCGGAAGGCTGGGGAGTCGGTTACGGCAGCCGCAGTTCGACGGCTGAGTTTTGGCGCCGCCTGCTGCTGGCTCTTCTGGGAGTCCTGCTCCATCGCAGACAAACGTGACTTCCGCTGTTCCCCGGACTGCGCCTGCTCCCACGCCGCACGCGCCGCATTGGCAACACTCGGTGCAAGAAGATTGACCAGGCTATCGTTTTCCACCGCCTTGAAGTGCGCGAAGGCATTGCTGCTGCTGCCGTGGCT
>JAJTBK010000385.1 GCA_021286965.1 Comamonadaceae bacterium
CCTTGAAGACATCGACGAACAGGCCACCGATGATCTTGCGCTTTTGCTCGGGTTCGGACACGCCTGCCAGCTTGCCAAGGAATAGCTCGGACGCATCCACGCGGATGACCTTGGCGTGCAGCTTGCCGACGAACATGTCCATGACCATGTCGCCCTCGTTCAGGCGCAGCAGGCCGTGATCGACGAATACGCAGGTCAGCTGGTCGCCAATGGCGCGGTGGATCAGCGCTGCCGCGACGCTGGAATCGACACCGCCGGACAGGCCGAGGATGACTTCCTCGTCGCCCACCTGCTCGCGGATTTTTTGCACCGCTTCTTCGATGTGGTCGCGCATGATCCAGTCGGCCTGGGCGGCGCAAATCTCGCGCACGAAGCGGGTAAGCAGCGCCGCGCCCTGCACGGTGTGCGTGACCTCGGGATGGAACTGCACGGCGTAGAAGCGCCGTGCCTCGTCGGCCATGCCGGCGATGGCGCAGGCGGGCGTGGATGCCATGAGCTTGAAGCCCGGCGGCAGCTGCGTGACCTTGTCGCCATGGCTCATCCAGACTTTCAACATGCCATGGCCCTCGGGCGTGGCGAAGTCTTCAATGCCTTGCAGCAGCGCCGTGTGGCCGTGTGCACGCACCTCGGCGTAGCCGAATTCGCGGGTGTGACCACCCTCGACCTTGCCGCCGAGCTGGTTGGCCATGGTCTGCATACCGTAGCAAATGCCCAGCACGGGAATGCCGAGCTCGAACACGGCGTCGGGCGCCTTGTCATCCACTTCGTACACGCTGGCGTGGCTGCCCGAGAGGATCACGCCTTTGAGCCTGCCGTCGGCGGCAAACTCGCGCACCCAGTCGCTGCTAACGTCGCAGGGGTGGACTTCGCAGTACACATGGGCCTCACGCACGCGGCGGGCGATGAGCTGGGTGACCTGGGAGCCGAAGTCGAGGATGAGGATCTTGTCGTGCTGCATGGCAGTTCTTAAAGAAATCAGCCTCTAGCGCTTATGTAGCAAGCGCCAGAGGCTATTAAAAGTAGAGCAAACCAGAGAGTGGCTTGACTCAATCAGCGCGGTAGTTGGGCGCTTCCTTGGTGATTTGCACGTCGTGTACGTGCGATTCGCGGATGCCGGCTGCCGTGATCTCGACGAACTCCGCCTTGTCGTTCATCTCGGCAATCGTGGCGCAGCCGCAGTAGCCCATGGCGGCGCGCACGCCACCGGCCATCTGGAACACGATGCTGACCATGCTGCCCTTGTAGGGCACGCGGCCTTCGATGCCCTCGGGCACGAGCTTGTCGGCGTTGGGGTTGCCGGTGGTCGCTTCCTGGAAGTAGCGGTCCGCGCTGCCCTGCTGCATGGCGCCGATGCTGCCCATGCCACGGTAGCTCTTGTAGGAGCGGCCCTGGTACAGGATGACCTCGCCCGGGGCTTCCTCGGTGCCGGCGAACATGCCGCCCATCATGATGGTGGAGGCACCGGCCGCAATCGCCTTGGCGATGTCGCCCGAGTAGCGAATGCCGCCATCGGCAATCAAGGGCACACCCGTGCCCTGGAGCGCGGTGGCCACGCTGTCGATGGCCATGATCTGCGGCACGCCCACACCAGCGACGATGCGTGTGGTGCAGATCGAGCCCGGGCCGATGCCGACCTTGACCGCGTCCGCGCCCGCTTCTACCAACGCCAGCGCGGCCGCGCCGGTGGCGATGTTGCCGCCGATGACTTCGACCTTGGGATAGTTTTGCTTGACCCAGCGCACGCGGTCGATCACGCCCTTGCTGTGGCCGTGTGCGGTATCCACCACGATGGCGTCCACCCCGGCCTTGACCAGGGCGGCCACGCGCTCCTCGGTGCCCGCGCCCACGCCCACGGCGGCGGCCACGCGCAAGCGGCCCTCGGCATCGCGTGCAGCGTTGGGGAAAATGGTTTGCTTGTTGATGTCCTTGACGGTGATGAGGCCCTTCAACTCAAAGGCGTCATTCACCACCAGCAGGCGTTCGAGCTTGTGCTTGTTCAGCAGCGCCTTGGCTTGCTGCGGGCTGGTGTGGTCTTTTTCGTTGACGGTGATGAGCTTTTCGCGCGGCGTCATGATCTGGCTGACCTTGACGTCGTAGCGCGTCTCAAAGCGCACGTCGCGGCTGGTGACGATGCCGATCACCTTGCCGCCATCGCACACCGGAAAACCCGAGATACCGAGGTTTTCCGACAATTCCAGCACCTGCAGCACGGTGTGCTCGGGCGTGATCACCACCGGGTCGTGCACCACACCGGATTCGTGGCGCTTGACCTTGGCGACCTCGGCCGCCTGCTGCTCGGCCGTCATGTTCTTGTGGATGACGCCGATGCCGCCTTCTTGCGCGATGGCGATGGCCAGGCGCGCCTCGGTGACGGTGTCCATGGCGGCGGACACAAGCGGCAGGTTGAGCTGGATGTTGCGCGTGAAGCGCGTAGAAAGGGACGTGTCCTTGGGCAGGACTTGGGAGTACGCTGGCACCAGCAACACATCGTCGAAGGTGAGCGCTTTTCCGAGTAGGCGCATGTGAAAGCTCCAAAAGAGGGATTGTACCCGTCCCACAAAAACTGTGGCAGCAGATACACTGACACCCCATGAAAACGCACCGCATCCTCCTGGCCCTCGCTGCCTGCTGGTTTTCTGTGAACGCCATGGCCCAATGGCAATGGCTCGACAAAGACGGCCGCAAGGTTTTCAGCGACCGCCCACCACCAGCCGACATCCCCGATTCACGCATCCTGCAGCAGCCCCAGCTGCGCCAGCCCACGGCCAAGCCCGCCGCCACAGAAAGCGAAACCAGCAGCGCGGCCCCTACTGCCGCCAAAGCCCCCGCCAAAGACAAGGAACTGGAGGAGAAAAAGGCCAAACAGGATGCCGAACAAGCCGCCCAGGCCAAAGCCGAAGAAGCCCGCCAGGCCGCCGTGCGTGCCGACAACTGCGAACGCGCGCGCCGCGCCAAAACCACCTACGAATCAGGCCGGCGCCTTGCGCAAACCAACGCCCAGGGCGAAAAAGTCATCGTCGATGAAACCATGCGCGCCGCCGAAGTGCAGCGCCTGGACGGCATCATCAGCAGCAACTGCCGCTGATTCAGTATCCAGCCTTGCCGCCAGGGCGCTGGCGTGCAAACAAACCGCTGGTGCGCGCCCCCTGGCGCGCAAAACGCTCGCGCCGCGCCACCTTGGGATCGACCGTCAATGGGCGGTAGCACTCGATACGGTCGCCCGGCTGCAGCCGCGTCTCGCGTGCCACCACCCGGCCCCAGATACCGCAGGGCGCATCGGCCGGCACCGCCCAGCCACTGGCCTCCAGGGCATCGGCCAGACTGCTGCCCTGCGGCAGCTGTAGTGCCATCTCCCGCACCTCGCCGGCCTGCAGGCTGGCGCATAAGCACACCTGCAACTCAGCCATAGATTTGCTCGGCTCGCTTGACGAAAGCATCGACCAGCGAACCCGCGATGCGGTCGAACACCGGCCCCACCAGAGCAGCCAGCGCCTTGTTGTCAAAACCATAGCGCAGCAGCAACTCCACGCGGCTGGCACGCTGGCTGCCGTCGCCAACCGGGTGAAAGTGCCAATCGCCTTCGAGCTGCGAGAACGGCCCCTGGATCAGCTGCATCTGCACG
>JAJTBK010000387.1 GCA_021286965.1 Comamonadaceae bacterium
GATGGGCTGCCAGGGGTTCAGGTACGGGCATGTTTGCCTCCCAGGCCGATGGATTTTTGGGTGAACTTGACCCGGCGCAACACCGCCAGGCGCAACGCCGGCACGACCAGCAGCAAAAACAGCGGGCCGATCAGCATCCCGCCAACGACCACGGTGGCCAGCGGGCGCTGCACTTCGCTGCCGATGCTGTGCGACAGGGCGGCGGGCAGCAGGCCGATGCAGGCCGACAGGGCCGTCATGAGCAACGGGCGCATACGGGCGCGGTAGGCTTCCTCGACGGCGTGCAGGTGGTCGTGGCCGCGTGTGCGCAAGTCCTGGACGTAGGACAGGATGAGGATGCCGTCCATGACCGAGACCCCGAGCAGCGAGATGAAGCCGATGACGGCCGAGACGCTCAGCACCTGGCCACTCAGGTACAGCGCCAGGATGCCGCCAAACACCGTGAACGGCACGGAAGCGATGGTCAGCAGGCAGTAGGTGAAGTTGTTGAACAAGGCGTACAGCAGCGCAAACACCAGCAGCACGGCGATCGGGATGGCGACCATCATGCGTGCCTTGGCCTGCTGCAGTGCCTCGAACTCGCCGGCGTAGAGAATGCGGTAGCCCTGGGGCAGGGCGACCTGCTGTGCGATGCGCTGCTGCACTTCGGTGACGGTGCTCCCCAGGTCGCGCTCGCGCGCCGAGAACTTGATCGGGATGAAGCGCTCGTTGCTCTCGTGGTAGATGTAGGAGGCGCCGGTGTCCAGCGTGATGCTGGCCAGATCGGACAGCGGGATGAACGACGTCGCACCGCTGGCCGTGGTGTAGCCCACGCGCAGTGCGCGCACGGCCTCGGGGGTGGCGCGGGCGCCGTGGGTAAAGCGCACCGTGAGGTTGAAATGGCGATCCTCATCGAGCACTGTCGTCGCCTGCACCCCGGCCAGGGCTGTCTGGATGGCGCTGGCGACGTCGCCGGTGTTCAGACCGTAGCGTGCAGCGCGGGCGCGGTCGATCTGGATGTTCATGTTCGGCTGGCCCAGGATGTGGAACACCCCCAGGTCGGCGACGCCATCGATATGCGCCATGACGTCGTAGACCTGTGTCGCCAGCTTTTCCAGCGTGGCCAGGTCGGGGCCGACGATCTTCACCGAATTGGCCCCCTTCACGCCCGAAAGTCCCTCCTCGACGTTGTCCTGGATGTATTGCGAGAAATTGAAACTCACGCCTGGAAACTCGGCCTCGAAACGCGCCTGCAGTTCCTTGACCAGCTTGTCCTTGTCCATGCCGGCGGGCCATTGCTCGAAGGGCCGCAGCGGCGCGAACAGCTCGACGTTGTTGAAGCCCGAGGCATCGCTGCCGTCGTCGGGGCGGCCATGCTGCGAGACGACGGGCATGACCTCGGGGTACTCCTGGATGATCTCGCGCATCCGGTTGACCTTCTCGCGCCCGGCCTCCAGGGCGATGGTGGGCGGCATCGAGGCGCGGATCCAGAGGTTGCCTTCCTCAAGCGCGGGGAGGAACTCGCTGCCCAGGTGCGCCGCCATCAGCGCGCCGCCGAGCAGCGCCAGCAGGCCCAGGCCGAGCACGGCGCGCGTGTGCTGCAGCACCCAGTGCAGCGCCGGGCGGTACGCACGCTCGATGGCGTGCACGATGAAGGTTTCCTTTTCCTGCACCTTGGCTGGCAGCAGATAGCTTGCGAGCACCGGCGTGATGGTGAACGTGGCGATGAGCGCACCAGCGAGCGCATAGCCGTAGGTGCGCGCCATGGGGCCGAAAATCTGCCCTTCCACCCCCTGCATGGCAAACAGCGGGGTGAAGGCGGCGATGGTGATGCAGGTGGAGAACAGCACGGAGTTGTCCACCTGCGCCGCGCTGAGGTAAATCAGGCGCAGGCGCGAGGTCCAGCCCTGGGCCGGCAGGGTGCGCTGCCCGTCCGGCCCCTGGGCCATGGCGCGCAGCAGGGAGGCACGGATGGGTGTGGCGCGCTGGAAATTGCGGAAAATGTTCTCCACCAGAATCACCGCCGCATCGACGATGATGCCGAAGTCCACGGCCCCGAGCGAGAGCAGGTTGGCCGATTCGCCCGTCAGCACCAGCATCATGATGCTGAAGAAAAGCGCAAACGGGATGTTCACGCTGACGATGACGGCGCTGCGCAGGTCGCCCAGAAAAATCCACTGGATGAAAAACACCAACAGGCAGCCAAAGATCAGGTTGTGCAGCACCGTATGCGTGGTCACGTTCACCAGCACCGAGCGGTCGTAGTAGGGCGCGAGCTCGACGCCTGCGGGCAGGCTGCCATCGGTGTTGATTTTGGCCACCGCCGCCTGCACGCGTTGCATCACGTCGCTGGTGTGCAGCGTCCGGTTCATGATGACCACGCCGGTGACGACGTCGTTCTGTGCGTCGCGTCCGGCCTCGCCCAGGCGCGGCATGTAGCCTTCGGTGATCTCGGCCACGTCCTGCACCAGGGTGGGCATGGCACCCTTTTGCCCGACGACGATGTGGGCGATGTCATCGAGGTTCTGCACCAGCCCCAGCCCCCGGATGTTGACCGACTGGTCGCCCACGCTGATGGCCCGGCCGCCGACGTTGAGGTTGGCGTTGCCGATGGCCTGCACCAGGTTTTGCAGCGTGACGCCATGGGCTTCGAGGCGCTTGGGGTCGGCTTCGACGTGGTACTCCTTGGTCGTGCCTCCCCAGGTGACCACTTGCACCACCCCTGGCACGGTCAGCAGACGCCGTGAAACCACCCAGTCCTGCAGCGTGCGCAGCTCGGTCAGGCTGTAGGTGGAGGGGCCCTTGAGCTGGTAACGCAGGATCTCGCCCACCAGACTGGAGGCCTGGATCTGCGGCTGCACACCGCCGGGCAGGTTGACGTTGGCCTGCAGGTTGTTGGCCACCTGGGTCAGGGCAAAGTAATAGTCGGTGCCGTATTTGAAGGTCACGCGCACGAACGACAGGCCGTAGAACGAGGTCGAGCGGATGTTTTCCACCCCGGGCGTGGTGGCCAGGCCGACTTCCATGGGGCGGGTGTAGTAGCGCTCCATTTCCTCGGCCGACATGCCGGGGGCCTGGGCCGTGATTTCGAGGATGACGGGCGCCGGGTTGGGGTAGGCCTCGACGTTGAGCTTGGCAAACGCCAGCAGGCCGAGGCCGAAGAATGCCAGCAGGGCGAGCACGACGATGGGCCGGCGCGAGAGGACGAAGGCGAGCAGGGAACGAAACACAGGGCGGCTCCTTCAGCGTTCACCGGCATCCGCAGCGGCCGTGCTTTCGTACAGGCTCGAGAGGAACAGCGCGTTGCGCCGTGCCAGCGGCTCGTTCGCCGCCAACCCCTGGGTGATCTGTACCAGGCCGGCGTCGCTCAGGCCGCGCACCACCGTGCGGCGCACAAAGCGTGGGCCGCCAGCGTCGCTGTCCTGGGCCACCCAGACGACGTCGTTGCCGTTGCCCTCGCGCACCACGGCCTGCGCCGGGACGGCGATCGACGTCTGCGCCGGGGCCGTGCGGATGTCGAATTCCGCCGTCATCTGCGGCCGCAGCAGGTGCCCCGGGTCGGCGACCTCGGCGCGCACAGCCAGGCGCCGGGTGTCGGCATCGACGGTATCGCCGATGTAGGACACCTTGCCACTGAAGACCTTGTCGGGCCAGGCCGGCACGCGCACCTGCACGCTTTGGCCGAGGCGGTAGTCGCCCATTTCCGATTCCGGCACGCTCGCCACCATCCACAGGCTGCGCATGTCGGAGATGACCACCGGGGCCGGATCCGCGCCGGGCTGCACCAGCAGGCCGTTCTGGCCGGCACGGGCCGTTACGCGCCCGGCGATCGGGCTCTTGACGGCAATGTCTTTGCCCACCAGGCGTTCTTGCTCGATGCGTTGGATCTCGGCCTCGCTCAGCTGCAGCAGGCGCAGGCTCTGGCGTGCACCGTCGTAAGCCGCCTGTGCCGTTTGCTGGTCGCTTTGTGCCTGCTGCCATTCCTTTTGCGCAATGCTGTGCTCCTGCACCAGGGCGTTGGCACGTTGCAGCGTGGCGTTGGCCGTGCGCAGCGTGGCCGCGCTGGCCAGCAGGGCCGAGGCGGCCTGCGCCATGTCGGGGACGGCGACGGTGAACAGGGGCTGGCCGGCCCTGACTTCATCACCCGCCTTCACCAGCATCTGCGCGATACGCCCCTGGTTGGCGCTGTACACGCGCACGGTCCGATCCTGGTTGAAGTCGATGATGCCAATGGCGCGGCGCTGGTGCGCAAACTCATGCGCTTGCGGCAGACCGACGTCCAGTGCCTGTGCCTGGTTGCTGGCGATGCGCACCAGGTCGGTGCGTACCTTGCCGGCGCTGGCAGCGGCCGGTTTGTCTTCCTGTGCGCGGGCGTTGTGGGTGCCCGTGGCCCAGAGGCCGGCGCCCGCCAGGGCGAGGACGGCGGCCACTGCCAGCCAGGCGGTGGTGCGCGGGCGCGGCGGCGTGCCGGCGGCGGTGTCGTTGTGCGGTCGTGGTGCAGCCATACCCATTCCTTGTGCAGTGCGTGCAGGCCCGTGCCGGGCGCCATGGCCCGCCGGGTTTGTTGCAGTGCAGCGCAGTCTAGGCAGCCAAGCTTTACGTTGGCTTTACGTCGGTGCAGGGCAGGTCGATGGCGATGCAGGTGCCGCTGCCGTGTGCACCGCTGTGCACGCGCAGCTGCCCGCCCATGCGCTCGACCACGCGCAGGGCGATCGACAGGCCCAGGCCCGAGCCTTCGGGCTGGCCGTGGTCGCCGCGCCAGAATGGCAGCAGCATCTGCTGGCGGGTGGCGGCATCGAGGGTGGGGCCGTCATCGCACACGCGCAGCAGCAGGCGCGGGCCGTGCAGGCCGCCCACGGCCTGCCAGCTCAGGCTGATGTGTGGGCCGCCGTAGCGCCGGGCGTTGTCCACCAGGTTGGAGACGACCTCGCCCAGCAGCGTGGGCGAGCCGCGCACGTTGCTGCTGCCCGCTGGTGCGGCGGTGGCCGGCAGGCGCAGGGTTTTGCCGGCGGCGGTGCAGGCATCCTGCCAGCGCTGGGCTGCTTGCAGGGCGCAGGCGCTGGCGTCGAACACCAGATCTTCCACCACCGTGTCCTCTTCGGCGCGGGCGTAGGCAAGCAATTGGCGCACCATGCGCGCGCCCCGGGCCGCCACTTCGTCGAGCTCGGCCAGCACCTGTGCATCCATGGGCTGGTGCGGGTCGGCGCGCTGGGTGCGCCGCAGGTCGCCCACCAGCAGCCGGATGCCGGCCATGGGGGTTTGCAGCTGGTGGGCGGCATCGGCGATGAAGCGCCGCTGTTCATCGAGCGAGGCCTTCAGGCGCTGCAGCAGGGCGTTGGTGTGCTGCACCAGGGGGCGCAGCTCCTCGGGGACGTCCTGCACCGACAGCGGCGAGAGGTCGTGGTCGCCATGCTGTACCACCAGGGCGCTGACGTGCCGCGTTGCCGCCAGCCCCTGGCGGATGCCGTAATACAGCAGTGGGATGATGGCAAACCCGGCCAGGGCTGCGGGCATGAAGATTGCCAGGGCGATTTCCCCCGTGACCTGCTGGCGCTTGCTGCTCGATTCGGCCACCACCACCCAGACGCTCTCGTCGCCGGCGCCCGGCTGCAGGCGCAGCGCCACGGCGCGCAGCCGGGGGCCATGCCCGGGTTGGGTGGTGAAGAACTGGGGCACGTCCGGCGGCGCTGGTGCGGCCGAGGGGGGCACCGGGAGGCTGAGCTCGCCAATGAGCTTGCGCCCGGCGGCGGTGCGTATGCTGTAGTGGCTCAGGGAGAGGGAGTCGAACACCAGCGAGTCGGCCATTTCGCGTGTGGCGGCAAAGTGTGCCTGGCCTTGCTGCCAGCGCAGCTGCGCCGCCAGGGCGCGGGCATCGTCGGCGAGCAGGCGGTCGAAGGATTTTTCCGTCGTCCGCCCGGCCAGCCAGTAGGCGGTGCCGGTAGCGGCCAGGGCCGAAAGCAGCCACAGCCCCAGCAGCGGCAGCAGCAGGCGCAGCCACAGGCTGGTGCGCAGCCAGCGCGGGGCCAGGTGGTGGGCGCGCTGCAGCCAGGCGTTCACGGCAGCTCCAGCACGTAGCCGACGCCGCGCAGGGTGACGATGTTGACGCCCGCCTGGGCCGCCGCGAGCTTGCGGCGCAGCTTGAGGATGTAGATCTCCACGGCGTTGGCGCTGAAGTTCGTCTCCCAGCTGGACATGGCGGAGATGATGCGCTCCTTGGGCACCGGTGTGCCCGGGGCGGCCATCAGCAGCTGCACCAGGGCGGCTTCGCGCGGGCTCAGTGGCAGGCGGTGGTCGTGGCAGCGCAGCTCGCGCGTGTCGGTGTTGAACTGCAGGGCGCCGGCGCTCAGGCAGTTGCTGCTTGCGCCCCGGCGGCGGCGGGCAATGGCGCGCAGGCGGGCCACCAGTTCCTCGGGCTCGAAGGGCTTGGCCAGGTAGTCGTCGGCGCCGGCGTTGAGCCCGCTCAGGCGGCTTTGCAGGCCATCGCTGGCCGTGAGGATGATGACGGCCAGGCCCTGCCCCTGGGCGCGCCAATGCTGCAGCACCTGCAGGCCGTGGCGCCGGGGCAGCCCGAGGTCGAGCACGGCGGCATCGTAGGCCGTGGTGGCGGTCGCAGCCAGGGCGTATTCGCCGTCGGTCACGGCATCGACCTGCCAACCTTCGGCCTGCAGGGTGCGGCACAGGCCCAGGCGCAGGGCGGGGTCATCTTCAACGACGAGGATGCGCATGACGGCAGGGCAGGGGGTGGGTGGAGCGAGGTAGGGGCGCGGGCGCGCAGGGGGCGAAAGGGTACGACATAATGAAACGCTTTGTCCACGCCGGCAGCTCAAGAGGCCGCATCCCGTGGCGTGCGCCGGGCCCCGACCCGTAGGGGCCAGATTCTTTCCCGTGTTTCTTACGAGCTTTCCACGATGCCCGCCTACCGCTCCAAAACCTCCACCGCCGGCCGCAACATGGCCGGTGCCCGCGCCCTGTGGCGCGCCACCGGCATGAAGGACGCCGACTTCCAAAAGCCCATCATCGCGGTGGTCAACTCCTTCACCCAGTTCGTGCCCGGCCATGTGCACCTGAAGGACATGGGCCAGCTCGTGGCGCGCGAGATCGAGGCCGCCGGCGGCGTGGCCAAGGAGTTCAACACCATTGCCGTGGACGACGGCATCGCCATGGGCCACGACGGCATGTTGTACTCGCTGCCCAGCCGCGACGTGATTGCCGACAGCGTGGAGTACATGGTGAACGCGCACTGCGCCGACGCCATGGTCTGCATCAGCAACTGCGACAAGATCACCCCCGGCATGTTGATGGCCGCCATGCGCCTGAACATCCCGGTGATCTTCGTCTCCGGCGGCCCCATGGAAGCGGGCAAGGCCCAGCTTGCCGTGCCCGGCCAGGCCACGGTGCAGTTCAAGAAACTCGACCTGGTAGACGCCATGGTCATGGCCGTGGACGACGCGGTGAGCGAGGCCGACATGGCCGAAGTGGAGCGCAACGCCTGCCCCACCTGCGGCTCCTGCTCGGGCATGTTCACCGCCAACTCCATGAACTGCCTGACCGAGGCGCTGGGCCTGTCCCTGCCCGGCAACGGCACCACCCTGGCCACGCACGCCGACCGCGAGCAGCTGTTCCAGCGCGCCGGGCGGCGCATCGTCGAGCTGGCGCGCCAGTACTACGAAGGCGAAGACGAGAGCATCCTGCCGCGCGCGGTGGGCTTCAAGGCGTTTGAGAACGCCATGACGCTCGACATCGCCATGGGCGGCTCGACCAACACCATCCTGCACCTGCTGGCGATCGCGCAGGAGGCCGAGATTGCCTTCACCATGCAGGACATCGACCGCCTCTCGCGCACCGTGCCCCAGCTGTGCAAGGTGGCGCCCAACACCGACAAGTACCACATCGAGGACGTGCACCGCGCCGGCGGCATCTATGCCATCCTGGGTGAGTTGGAGCGCGCCGGCAAGCTGCACACCGACGTGCCCACGGTGCACGCCCAGACCCTGGGCCAAGCCTTGGCGCAATGGGACGTGGTGCGCACCCAGGACGCGGCCGTGCACCATTTCTTCCAGGCGGCGCCCGGTGGCCGCCCCACGCAGGTGGCCTTCAGCCAGAACGAGCGCTGGCCCAGCCTGGACCTGGACCGCGCACACGGCTGCATCCGCTCCTACGAGCACGCTTTCAGCAAAGAAGGCGGCCTGGCCGTGCTGGTGGGCAACATCGCCCTGGACGGCTGCGTGGTGAAAACGGCGGGGGTGGACGATTCCATTTTGGTGTTCGAGGGCAAGGCTTACGTCACCGAGTCGCAGGACGAGGCCGTGGCCGACATCCTGGCCGACAAGGTGCAGGCGGGCGACGTCGTCATCGTGCGCTACGAAGGCCCCAAGGGCGGCCCCGGGATGCAGGAAATGCTCTACCCCACCAGCTACATCAAGAGCAAGGGCCTGGGCAAAGCCTGCGCGTTGCTGACCGATGGCCGCTTCTCCGGCGGCACCTCGGGCCTGTCGATTGGCCACTGCTCGCCCGAGGCGGCGGCGGGCGGCGCCATCGGCCTGGTGCAAAACGGCGACAAGATCCGCATCGACATCCCGAACCGCAGCATCAACGTGCTGGTGAGCGACGAGGAGCTGGCGCGCCGGCGCGCCGCGCAGGACGCCCAGGGCTGGAAGCCTGCCCGGCCGCGCCCGCGCAAGGTGTCTGCCGCGCTCAAGGCCTACGCAAAGTTGGTCACCAGCGCCGACAAGGGCGCGGTGCGCGACCTGTCGCTGCTCGACTGATGGAGGGCAGGGCGGTGAGCAAGCAACTTTTGGTGGTGTACCACTCGCGCACCGGCGGCACGCGCCAGCTGGTGCAGTCGCTGCAGGACGGGGCGCGCGACGGCGGCGCCAGTACCACGCTGCGCCTGCTGCCTGCGCACGAGGCGCAGGTCGATGACCTGCTGGCAGCCGACGGCTACGTCTTCGCCGCGCCGGAAAATCTCGCGGCCCTGAGCGGGGAGATGAAGGAGTTTTTCGACCGCTGCTACTACGGGGCCCTCGACCGCATCCAGGGCCGGCCCTGCGCGCTGCTGGTGTGCGCCGGCAGCGACGGCAGCGCCGCCCTGCAGCAGATGCAGCGCATTACCACTGGCTGGCGCCTGCAGGAGGTGGCCGAGCCCTTGATCGCCTGCACCTACGCGCAAAGCCCGGAGGAAATTGCCGCGCCCAAGCGCATGGCGCGCACCGCGTTAGAGCGCTGCTACGCCCTGGGCAGTGCCATGAGCCTGGGGCTGGAGTTGGGCGTTTTTTAACGCAAAAAATCGCTCGCAAGGAGCGGTTTTGCTATTGAAAAAAGAGCTGCTCGCGCTGGCTAGCAAGCGCGCTGCAGCCTGTTTTTATGCCTGAGATTGGGTCTGCAGGTAATTTTGCAGGCCGATTTTGTCGATCAGGCCGATCTGCTTTTCCAGCCAGTAGCTGTGGTCTTCCTCGGTGTCGCGCAGCTGCGCCAGCAGCATGTCGCGGCTGACGTAGTCCTGCAGGCTGTCGCACAGGGCGATGGCTTTGCGCAGGTTGTCGCGCACCTGGTACTCGGCGGCCAGATCCTTGCGCAGCATGTCGGGCACGTCCACGCCGGGGTTGAGATCCTTGGGGCGCATGTCCGGCTGGCCGCCGAGGAACAGGATGCGGCGCAAGATGGCGTCGGCGTGCTCGGTTTCCTCCTGCATTTCATGGTCCATGCGCTGGTACAGGCGCACGAAGCCCTGGTCTTCGTACAGGCGCGAATGCAGGAAATACTGGTCGCGTGCGCCCAGCTCGCCGCGCAGCAGGTCTTTGAGGCAGTCGATGACTTGGGGATGGCCTTGCATGGTGGGGATCTTTCTGTGGAGCTGAAACCCCGCAAGTATCCCGCCTGGACGCCAGCGACGGCAATGTGTGGGGGCAAATGGGCGGGTTTTATGGCACAGGGTGCAACCTTGCTGCACTGCGGCACAATCGCCGCCATGCTGATGTACCCGCAGATCAATCCCATTGCCGTGCAGATCGGGCCGCTGGCCGTGCACTGGTACGGCATTACCTACCTCGTGGCCTTTGGCCTGTTCCTGTGGCTGGGCACCCTGCGCCTGCAGCACCCGCCGTTCGTGCACCTGCGCGGGCCCGGTGCCTGGACGCGCAAGGACGTGGAGGACTTCTTGTTCCTGGGCGTGCTCGGCGTGGTGCTGGGCGGGCGCCTGGGTTATTGCCTGTTCTACAAGCCGGGCTACTACCTGCTGCATCCGCTGGAGGTGCTGTACGTCTGGCAGGGCGGCATGAGCTTTCACGGTGGCCTGCTCGGCGTGGCAGCGGCTATGCTGTGGTTTGCCCATTCGCGCCAGCGCCCGCTGCTGCAGGTGGCCGACTTCGTCGCCCCCTGCGTGCCCACCGGCCTGGCGGCCGGGCGCGTAGGCAACTTCATCAACGGTGAACTCTGGGGCCGCCTGGCGTCGCCCGATTTGCCCTGGGCCATGGTGTTCCCACAAAGCGGCACGCTGGCGCCGCGCCACCCGTCGCAGGTGTACCAGTTCCTGCTCGAAGGGTTGCTGCTGTTCGTGCTGCTGTGGCTGTACGCGCGTCGCGAACATCGGCCGGGGCAGGTGGCCGGGGCGTTCCTGTTCGGCTATGGCTTGTTGCGCTTTGTGGCCGAGTATTTCCGCGAGCCCGATGCTTTCCTGGGCATCCTGTCGCTGGGCATGAGTATGGGGCAGTGGCTGTGTGTGCCGATGATCGTCGGCGGCGCCGGGTTGTGGCTTTGGGCGCGCCAGCAGCCAATTGCAAACAAAAAAGCTTGAATCCCTTATTGGATAAGCGTGAGCAGCTATCAAAAAATGAGTGAAAAAATACCGGGCGAAGTGCGGGTGCAGGCCCATGCCGGGGGACTGATCGAGGTGGAGCTGGCGCACCCGGGCAAGCTCAACGCCATGAACCGCGCCATGTGGCGCCAGTTGCGCTCTGTTTTTGAGAGCGTGCAGCGCAATGCGCAGGCGCGCTGCGTCTTGATTTCAGGGCAGGGCGGGGCGTTTTGCGCCGGCGGCGACATTGCCGAGTACCCGGGTTTTCGCTTTGACCCGGTGCAGCTGCGCGACTTTCATGAGAACGACGTCTGGGGCGGCCTCGCCGCCATGCTGGCCTGCGACGTGCCCATCGTCGCCGCCATCGAGGGCGCCTGCATGGGCGCCGGGGTGGAGATTGCCAGCTGCTGCGACCTGCGCATCGCCAGTGCCCAGGCGCGCTTCGGTGCGCCGATTGCCAAATTGGGTTTTCCCATGGCGCCGCGCGAGGCGCAACTGGTGGTCGCCGCCGTGGGGGAGGTGACGGCACGCCAGATGCTGCTCGAAGCCGCCACCTTCAGTGCCGAGGAGATGCTGGCGCGCGGCTTTTTGAGCCGGGTCGCGCCCCCCCATGACTGCACCGCCCAGGCGCGTGCGGCAGCCGAACGCATTGCCGCCCTGGCGCCGGCAGCGGCGCGCATGAACAAGCAGACGTTTCGGGTCTTAAAACAGCCGCTAGCGCCCGCCCATCAAGCGCTAGCAGCTATCGAAAGCATAGTAAACGGCAGCGCCGACCCCTACGCCTACGCCGCCAGCGCCGAGCACCGCGAGGGCATTGCGGCGTTCTTGGAAAAGCGCCGGCCCGTGTTTTAACCTGTGTTTTAGAGCGGTCAGCGCAGCACCAGCACCGGCACGTGCGAATGCGTCAGCACGTGCTGGGTTTCGCTGCCCAGCAGCAGGCGCTGCAGGCCCCGGCGCCCGTGCGAGGCCATGACGATCAGGTCGCAGCCGTGGGTTTTGGCGCTTTCAATGATGGCCTCGGCCACCAGATCCGATTGCACGATCAGCGCCTGCACCACCACGCCCTGGCCTGCGCCCTGGGTCTTGACCTTGTCCACCAGGGCCTCGGCCTCGCTGCGCCACTGCTGCTCGACGCGGGCAATGTCGCTGGCCTCGATCGGCAGGCCGCCTTCAAAATAATTACGCGGGTAGTTGGGTACCACCTTGAGGGCGCTGACCTTGGCGCCGCCCAGGGCAGCCAGCGCCAGGCCGTGCGCCACGGCCTTGTCAGAGAGCTCCGAGCCGTCGGTGGCGATCAGGATGTGCTGGTACATGGGAATCCTCCTAACTTGAAAACTGTGACCATATAGCTTATGGGCGAGTGATTTGCTCTTCTTAATTTAGGTCAATTTTGCGGCGTGCGTCTACAGGCGGATACACTGCGCCCCCATGTCCCAAGTCAATTCCGACCCGCCCGCTGCAACGCTGGTGGCAGCTGCGGCTGCGCCGGCTGCGGCGGCCAGCCTGCTCGACGATCCCCAGGAATGGGCAGCGTTCGGGCGCCAGGTGGACGGTGCGGTCCCCGCCGAGGGACTGTGGGATTCGCAGGTGGTATTGCAGGGAATGCACTGCGCTGCCTGCGCCCTGACGATCGAGGAGGCGCTGCGCGCCGTGCCCGGCGTGCAGGAGGTGCAGGTCAGCGCTGCCACGCAGCGCGCGCGCGTGCAGTGGTGCCCGGCGCAGGTGCTGCCGTCGGCCTGGATGGCCGCCGTGCAGCGTGCCGGCTACCAGGCCCTGCCGGCCATGGATGCGCAGGCGCGCGAGCAGCGCCAGGCCGAACAGCGCAAGATGCTCTGGCGCTGGCTGGTGGCCGGCCTGTGCATGATGCAGGTCATGATGTACGCGTGGCCCGCCTACATCGCCCAGCCCGGCGACCTGTCGCTGGAGATGGAAACCCTGCTGCGCTGGGCTTCCTGGGTGCTGTCGGTGCCGGTCATCATCTTCTCCTGCGGGCCGTTCTTTCGCAGCGCGCTGCGCGACGTGCGCCTGCGCCGCGTCAGCATGGATCTGCCGGTGGCGCTGGGGATGCTCATTACGTTTGTCGTCAGCACCATCGGCACTTTCGAGCCGGCAGGTATTTTTGGCCGCGAGGTGTTCTTTGACTCGCTGACCATGTTCGTTTTCTTTCTGCTTACGGGCCGCTGGCTCGAGCTGCGTCTGCGCGAGCGCACCGCCGGCGCGCTCGAAGCGGTGCTCAACCGCCTGCCCGACAGCGTCGAGCGCCAGCGCGCCGACGGCCACTTCGAGCGCGTCGCCGTGCGCCGCCTGGCCGTGGGCGACGTGGTGCGGGTGCTGCCGGGCGATGCTTTTCCTGCCGACGGCAGCATCATCGACGGCCAGACCCAGGTTGACGAGGCCCTGCTCAGCGGCGAATCCACTCCCCTGCCGCGCAGCGTAGGGGCACACGTGGCCGCTGGCAGTTACAACTTGCAGGCGCCCGTGCTGGTGCGTATCGACGGCGTGGGCGAGGCCACGCGCTACGCACAAATCGTGCAGCTGATGGAAAGCGCCGCGCTGCAAAAACCGCGCCTGGCGCAGCTGGCCGACCGCGTCGCACGCCCATTTTTGCTGGCGGTGCTGCTCGCTGCCGGGTTGGCCGCCGCCTGGTGGTGGCCGACCGACCCCAGCCATGCCCTCATGGTGGCCGTGGCGGTGCTCATCGTCACCTGCCCCTGCGCCTTGTCGCTGGCCACACCCGTCGCCATGCTGACCGCTGCCGGCACCCTGGCACGCCAGGGTGTGCTGGTGCGCAATCTACAGGCGCTCGAAGCCCTGGCCACGGTCGATACCCTGGTGTTCGATAAAACTGGCACCCTCACGCGCGATGGCCTGGTGCTGCAGGCCGTGCACCCGGCGCCGGGCGTGCCGGCGCAGCAAGCCCTGGCCTGGGCCGCAGGCTTGGCCGAGCAGTCCCTGCATCCGGTGGCGCGCGCCGTGCACTCCGCCTGGCAGCAGCGCTACCCCGATGCCGCCAGCGCCGTCGCCGAGCAGGTGCAGGAAAGTGCCGGCCAGGGGCTGCAGGGCCTGTACCAGGGGCGCTGCCTGCGCCTGGGCTCGCCCGGCTACACCGGCGTGGCGGCAGACGCCACCGGTACGCAGCAGGTGGTGCTGGCCGAGCTGCAGGGCGGCGTTTGGCAAGAGCTGGCACGTTTTGATTTGCATGAGGATCTGCGCCCCGAAGCCGCCGCCGTGGTGCGGCAGTTGCAGCAGGCCGGCGTGCAGGTACAGCTGCTCTCGGGCGATCGGCCGGCGGCCGTGCAGCGCCTGGCGCGGCAGCTGGACATTGCCCAGGCCCTGGGGGGATGCACCCCCGCCGACAAACTGGCGCGCCTGCGGGCGGCACAGGCCCAGGGGCACCAGGTGGCGATGGTGGGCGATGGTTTGAATGACGGCCCGGTGCTCGCCGGTGCCCATGTCTCGTTTGCTTTTGGCCGCGCGGTGCCGCTGGCGCAGGCGCGCTCTGATTTCGTCGTCCTGGGGGCGCAGCTGACCTTGGTGGCCCAGACTTTGTTGCTCGCACGCCGCACCCTGCGCGTGGTGCGGCAGAACCTGTGGTGGGCAGCGCTTTACAACGCGCTCGCCGTACCGCTGGCGGTGCTGGGCTGGATGCCGGCCTGGCTGGCCGGTCTGGGCATGGCGGCCAGTTCGCTGCTGGTGGTGCTCAACGCGGCGCGCCTGTCGCGCGCCCTGGCGCCGGCCGCTGAAGATGCGGCGTTGGCGCCGTGTTCAACTGCGTGGGAGATGGCCTGATGGACATCCTGTATTTGCTCGTGCCCCTGTCGGTGATTTTGGTGCTGCTGATCCTGCTCGCCCTGTGGTGGGCGGTGTATCGGGGGCAATTCGAGAGTGTTGAGCAAGAGGGTGAACGGATTTTGCGTGACGGTTGACGTGAGTCAACCCCATCTTGACCTGGTTCAATATTATTTTTCGCTGCAATCAAAAGAGGTACCTAATGGATTCACCAAGTACAAATGTGGCTGCGCACTACAACGACACGGTAGTGCGTCAATTTGCCATCATGTCTGTGGTATGGGGGGTGGTTGGCATGTTGGTCGGCGTCATCGTCGCTGCCCAGCTGGCATGGCCTGAACTCAACTTCGGCATTCCATGGCTGAGTTTTGGCCGTCTGCGTCCGCTGCACACCAACGCAGTGATTTTTGCCTTCGGTGGCTGCGCCCTCATGGGCACCAGCTACTACGTGGTTCAGCGCACCTGCCAGACGCGCCTGTTCGCAGGCCCCTTGGCGGCATTCACGTTCTGGGGCTGGCAGCTCGTCATCGTGGCGGCCGCCATCAGCCTGCCGCTGGGCTACACCAGCGGCAAGGAGTACGCTGAACTCGAGTGGCCCATCGATATCCTGATCGCACTGGTCTGGGTGTCGTACGCCATCGTGTTCTTCGGCACGGTGGGCACCCGCAAGGTCAAGCACATCTA
>JAJTBK010000404.1 GCA_021286965.1 Comamonadaceae bacterium
CTTGATCGGTTTGGTGCTGCGTCGAACGCTGCGCAGCAGCGGCTCGATCTCGGCAAATTTCTCTCGACTGATGTCGCTTGGGTACGGCTTTCTTTTCACCCCAGGATTGTCGAGGGCAAAGAGATCGTCAACACGCTCTGAGGGCCCACGAGCGCCAGCACTGGCAGCCCACCCCTGATCAGGCAGCCGCCACTTGGCGGATCATGTCCACCGCCTTCTCGGCAATCATCACCGTGGGCGCGTTGGTGTTGCCGCTGACGATGCGCGGCATGATGGACGCATCGACCACGCGCAGGCCCTGCAGGCCGTGCACGCGCAGCTGGGCGTCCACCACGTCCATCGGCCCCGGGCCCATGCGGCAGCTGCCCACGGGGTGGTAGATGGTGTCGGCAAACTGGCGGATGTATTGCTCGATCTGCGCCTCGGTCTGCGCGGCGGCCAGGCGCTGCAGCTCGCGCCCGCCGTACTGCGCCAGCGCCGGCTGCTGCAGGATGCGCCGCGAGATCTGAAAGCCGCGCACCATGCGCGCCACGTCATCGGGGTGGCCCAGAAAATTCGGATCGACCAGCGGCAGCGCCAGCGGGTCGCTGCTGGCCAGGCGCACGCTGCCCCGGCTCTTGGGTTGCAGCAGGCAGACGTGGCTGGAGTAGCCGTGGCCAAACACGGTCTTGCGGCCATGATCGACGAGCTTGCCGATGACGAAGTGCAGCTGCAAGTCCGGCTGCGCCTCGTCCGCTGCACTTTTGAGAAAGCCCCCGGCCTCGGCAAAGTTGGTGGTCAAGGGGCCGCTGCGCTCGCGCCGCCACTGCATCACGCCGCGCAGCACATTGAGTCCGCCGCGCACGGAGAGGCCAAACAAATCGGTGAGCTGCGGCGCATTCACCACCTGCACCACGTCCGGGTGGTCGTGCAGGTGCTGGCCAACGCCGGGCAAGTGCTGCTGCACGGCAATACCGTGGCGCTGCAGCTCCTCAGCCGGGCCCACGCCCGAGAGCATGAGCAGCTGCGGCGAGAGCAGCGCGCCCGCCGACAGCAGCACCTCGCACCGCGCCCGCACCTGCTTGCGCTGCCCGCCCTGGTGGTATTCGACGCCGACGGCGCGCTGGCCCTCGAACAAGATGCGCGTGGCGTGCGCGCCCGTCAGCACCTGCAGATTGGGCCGCCCCAGATGCGGCGTGAGGTAGCCCTTGGCGGCGCTGTGGCGCTCGCCGTTCTTGTGCGTCACCTGGTACATGCCCACGCCCTCTTGCGTGGCGCCGTTGAAGTCGCGGTTGTGCACGTAGCCGGCCTGCACCCCGGCATCGACAAACGCCTGGCTGAAGCGGTTGGGCGAGCGCAGATCCATGACGTTGAACGGCCCGCCCTGGCCGTGCCAGGCGTCGGCGCCGCGCTCGTTGTGTTCGGCGCGCACAAAGTACGGCAGCACGTCGCTCCAGCCCCAGCCGGGGTTGCCCTGCGCGGCCCAGTGGTCGTAATCGGCGTGCTGGCCCCGGACATAGACCATGGCGTTGACCGAGCTGGAGCCGCCCAGCACCTTGCCGCGCGGCTGGTAGCCGCAGCGCCCGTTCAGGCCCGGCTGGGGCGTGGTGTCAAACCCCCAGCCAAACAGCTCAAACTTGGCCACCGCCGCCAAGCCAGCGGGGCAGTGAATGAGCACACTTTTGTCTGCCGGCCCGGCTTCGAGCAGGCATACCGTGGTGTTCGGATCCTCCGACAAACGTCCGGCCAGCACGGCGCCAGCCGAGCCACCACCGATCACAATGAAATCAAACATGGTTTTTCTGTCTCCTGCGCGATCACCCTCTGCGCGAAAAATGCCTGAGTGATTGATTCACGATAACCGAGGCCCAGGGGGATTGCCGATACCATGTTCGGGGTTCATTTCACTTTGAGGAGGTTTCTCTATATGACGATTCAGACCGTAGGGATCATCGGTGCCGGCACCATGGGCAACGGCATTGCGCAGGCTTGCGCGGTAGTGGGCATTAACGTCGTGATGGTCGATGTGTCCGATGCTGCAGTGCAAAAAGGCGTCGCCACCGTCGCCGCCAGCCTCGATCGCCTGATCAAGAAGGAAAAAATCAGCGCCGCCGACAAAGACGCGGCGCTGGCGCGCATCCAGGGTTCGACCCGCTATGAAGACCTGCAAAAGGCCGACCTGGTGATCGAGGCCGCGACCGAGAACCACGCCCTCAAGCTCAAGATCCTGCAGCAGGTCGATGCGCTGGTACCGCCGCAGGTCATCATCGCCTCCAACACCTCGTCGATCTCGATCACCCAGCTCGCTGCATCCACCAGCCGCGCCGAGCGCTTCATCGGTATGCACTTCTTCAACCCGGTGCCGATGATGGCGCTGGTGGAGATCATTCGCGGCCTGCAAACCTCGGACGAGACGCACGACCGCGTCAAGCAGCTCGCCGAGCGCCTGGGCAAGACGCCGATCACCGTCAAGAACGCCCCCGGCTTCGTCGTCAACCGCATCCTGGTGCCGATGATCAACGAAGCCTTCTTCGTGCTGGCCGAGGGCCTGGCCACGCCCGAGGACATCGACGCCGGCATGAAACTCGGCTGCAACCACCCCATCGGCCCGCTGGCCCTGGCCGACATGGTGGGCCTGGACGTGTGCCTGGCGGTGATGGAGGTGTACCTCAAGGAATTTGGCGACAGCAAGTACCGCGCCTGCCCGCTGCTCAAGGAATACGTCGCCGCCGGCCGCCTGGGCCGCAAGAGCGGGCGCGGCGTGTACGCCTACTGAGCCTAGATTGCTCTCAAATTAATAGCTTCTCGCGCTTGACCAGCAAGCGCTAGCAGCTATTTTTATGCCCAATTCACCCTCCTTGGCGCACGGGACGACAATGGCCCCATGCCGCACCGCACCGACACCCCGACCGACACCGCCGCCCACCCCCACGCCGCCCTGACCCCGGATACCGTGCTCGACGCCCTCGCCAGCGTCGGCCTGTACGGCGATGGCCGCCTGCTGGCCCTGTCCTCGTACGAAAACCGCGTCTACCAGGTGGTGCTCGAAGACGGCAGCAAGGTGGTCGCCAAGTTCTACCGCCCCGGGCGCTGGAGCGCGGCGCAGATTGCCGAGGAACAGGACTTCGCCCAGCAGCTCGCCGCTGCCGAGGTGCCGGTGGTCGCCCCCCTGGTGCTGGCCGGGTGCAGCCTGCACCAGCACGCCGGCTTTGCCTTTGCCGTCAGCCCCTGGCGCGGCGGGCGCGCGCCCGAGCTCGACGACCCCGAGGTGCTCGAATGGATCGGCCGCTTCCTCGCCCGGCTGCACGAAGTCGGCAGCCGCCAGCCCTTCGCCGCACGCCCGCAGCTGTCGTGGCAGCGCTGGGGCCAGGAGGCGCGCGACTGGCTGCTGGCGCACGATTGCGTACCGCCCGAGGTGCGCGGTGAGTGGCAGCAGGCTTGCGACGAAGCTATAAAAATAATAGCTACTAGCGCTTACCACATGGGCGTTAGCACCGAATTTCACGTACAAGCTGCGACAGCGCTGCGGCTGCACGGCGACTGCCACGGCGGCAACATCCTGTGGACGCCGGTACAAGAGCCCGGAGGCGGGCCGCACTTCGTCGATCTGGACGACGCCTGCCAGGGCCCGGCGGTGCAAGACCTGTGGATGCTGCTGTCGGGCGAGCGCGCGCAGCAAACGCGCCAGCTCGCCGCCCTGCTCGACGGCTACGAGCAGCTGCGCCCCTTCGACCGGCGCGAACTGGCGCTGATCGAGCCGCTGCGCACCCTGCGCCTGATCCACTACAGCGCCTGGCTGGCGCGGCGCTGGGGCGACCCCACCTTCCCGCAGCACTTCCCCTGGTTTGGCAGCGCCGACTACTGGCGCGAGCAAACCCGCCTGCTGCACGGGCAATGCGACGCCATGCGCCACCCGCCGCTCTCGGCCTAGGGTGTTCGCACGCTCATTACACTGACGCCCTTTTGCCCGCAGCCCGCACCATGCCGCCCACCGCCCCGACGCTCAACCTGTTTGGCTGGCACATCGACCCCGACAGCCGCCGCGACATGGGCCGCCTGGCCGCCGCCTTCATCGCCCTGCACCTGCTGCTGTGGACGCTGCTGCCGGCCCTGAGCCACCGCGCCCCGCCCTGGGACAACATCGAGCAGCTGGTGTGGACGCAATCGCTGCAATGGGGCTACTACAAGCACCCGCCCGCACCCACCTGGTGGATGTACTTCTGGACCGAGCTGCTCGGGCGCAAGGTCTGGGTGACGTTCTTTGCCGCCCAGCTCAGCGTCGCCGGCATGTTGTGGTGCCTGTGGCGCATCGCCCTCATCGTCACCACGCCGCTGCGCGCCTTCGTCGCCCTGGTGCTCACCGCCCTCGTCGCCTACCACGGCCTGCGCGGCATCATGGCCAACCACAACACCCTGCAATTGCTGCCCGTGGGCCTGCTGCTGTGGGCCAGCCTGAGCGCCATGCGCGCCAGCGGCCGCCAGCGCTGGCTGCTGTGGGCCGGCGTCGGCGCCGCCGCTGCGCTCACGCTGCTGTCCAAATACAGCGCCCTGGTCTGGTTTGCCGCCATCGCCCTGTGGCTGGCGCAAGACGCGCGGATGCACCGCCTGCGCGCCTGGGCGCCGGTGCTGCTCGCCGCTGCCGTCGCCCTGGCCCTGCTCGCGCCCCACCTGGCATGGCTGGTGCAGTCTGACTTTGCCAGCCTGCGCTACGCCCAGGATTCGGTGGAAAACGGCAATGCCGGCAACGCCAGCCACTGGACGGATTTCTGGAACTTCTGCAGCGCCCAGATCGGCCGCGTGCTGCCCGCGCTACTGACCCTGGCGCTGCTGCGCTGGCAGCTGCGCCACGCGCCCCGGGTGGCGCACAGCACACCCGCTGGCGTGCAGCAAGAAGGCCGCTTCGTGCTGCTGCTGGGCCTGGGGCCGCTGGCCATCACGCTGCTGCTGGGCCTGGGCGGAATGCACCTGGCCGCGTCCTGGGCGACGACGTTCTACGTCCTCTTTGGCCTGTTGCTGCTGCGCTGGCTGCCCGCTGTAGCGCCAGCGGTGCTGCTGCGCCGCACCGTGCTGCTGGGCCTGGGCGCGCAGCTGCTGCTCGCCGGCGGCCTGGCGCTCGGGCGCGGGCTGCTGGTGGACGTGCTCGGGCGCAACGCCCGCTCCAACTTTCCGGCGCCAGCGCTGGCAGCGCAGCTCGACGCCCTCTGGCGCGCCCAGGCACACACGCCGCTGCGCGTGCTCGCCGGCGAAACCTGGCTCGCCGGCAACGTCTCCATCCACCTGCCAAGCCAGCCCCAGGTGTTCATCGACGCCGAACCGGCGCACGCCCCCTGGATCGACACCAACGCCCTGGCGCGCTGCGACCTGCTGGTGCTCATCGACCGCAGCCCCGACACCCCACCAGCGAGCGCCGCCACCCAGGCCCTGATGGCCCGCGCCCAGCACCACGGACAGATCAGCGTGCCCTGGACGTCCCGCCCCCAGGGCCCGCAGTTGACGGTGGACTGGGGCATCGTGGCGGCGACGCAGCCCGGCTGCGAATGAGACGGGCGAAGAAAAAGCCGCACGTTCAGGGAACTGTGCGGCCTTGATATGGTGCCGGTTGTCGGATTCGAACTGACGACCTACCGCTTACAAGGCGGGTGCTCTACCAACTGAGCTAAACCGGCGAAAGCGCGGATTCTATACCGAATGCAGCGCCTATTTCACGCGCTTGAGGGCCGGGCGGGAGCCGCCGGCCGGGGGCGCAGGCGGGGGTTCATCGCCCTCGGGCGCATCGGTGCGGTGCAGCGGCACCACGCGTTCGTCGCGCTCGCCGGCCAGGGCCAGGGTGGGCGACGGCGGCGGGGCTGGCAGCTCCTGCGGCACGGGCGGTGGCGGAAAAGCCATGCCCTGGCCGTTTTCACGCGCGTAGATGGCGGTGACGTGGCCCACCGGAACCATGATCTCACGCGGCTGGCCGCCAAAGCGGGCCTTGAACTCGATGTAGTCGTTGCCCAGCTGCAGCGCGCTGGTGGCGTCCATGCTGATGTTGAGCACGATTTCGCCATCCTTGACGTACTCGCGCGGCACCTGCACCGAGGCATCGACCCGCACCACGACATAAGGCGTAAAGCCGTTGTCGCTGCACCACTCGTACATGGCGCGGATCAGGTAGGGGCGGGTCGAGGGGCTGTCTTGCTCATTCATGGCGGCGGTCCGGGCAGGCGCTTACTTGCGCATCACTTTCTCGGAGGGCGTGAGCGCCTCGATGTAGGCCGGGCGCGAGAAGATGCGCTCGGCATACTTGAGCAGCGGCGCGGCGTTCTTCGACAGCTCGATGCCGTAGTAATCGAGGCGCCACAGCAGCGGCGCAATCGCCACGTCGAGCATGGAGAAGTTCTCGCCCAGCATGTACTTGTTCTTGAGGAACACGGGCGCGAGCTGCGTCAGGCGATCGCGGATGTGGCTGCGTGCCTTTTCCAGCGCCTTGTCGTTGCCCTTGGTGGCGCGCGACTCGAGCGCGTTCACGTGGGTGAACAGCTCTTTTTCAAAGTTGAGCAGGAACAGGCGCACGCGCGCACGATCGACCGGGTCGCCGGGCATGAGCTGCGGGTGCGGGAAGCGCTCGTCGATGTACTCGTTGATGATGTTCGACTCGTACAAAATCAGGTCACGCTCGACCAGGATGGGCACCTGGCCGTAGGGGTTCATCACGCTGATGTCTTCGGGCTTGTTGTACAGATCGACGTCGCGGATCTCGAAATCCATGCCTTTTTCAAACAGCACGAAGCGGCAGCGGTGGGAAAAGGGGCAGGTCGTTCCCGAGTAAAGCACCATCATGGCGAGAGACTCCTAAAAATCAAAAAGAGTGGGACGCCAAAAGCGCCCACTCTGCAAAGGCAACGCCCACCCGAGAACCGGGCGGGCGCGCGTCAGGTCTTATTTGACGTCTTTCCAGTATGCCGCGTTCAAACGCCAGGCAATGACCGTAAAGATCGCCAGGTACAGCAGCACCCACAGGCCCAGGCTCTTGCGCTGGTCCTGGGCGGGCTCGCCCATCCACTGCAGGTAGTTGACCAGGTCACCGACGGCCTTGTCGTATTCCTGCTCGCTCATGCTGCCCTTGGTGAGCTGCTCCCAGCCTTTGAAGACGTGGGTTTTTTCACCGTGCTTTTCCACCTCTTCAAAGATGGCGTGGCGCTCGCCCTGCAGCTGCCACAGCGGGTGCGGCATACCGACACTGGGGAAGGCCAGGTTGTTCCAGCCGGTGGCCTTGGTGTCGTCGCGGTAGAAGGTGCGCAGGAAGGTGTACAGGTAGTCGGCACCCGAGCCCTGGCTGCCAGCGCGCGAGCGGGCGATCACCGTCAGATCCGGCGGGTTGGCACCAAACCATTCGGCGGCCTGCTTGGGGTCGATGGCCGATTTCATGGTTTCACCGATCTTGTCGGTGGTGAACAGCAGGTTGTCCTTGATGTCCTGCTCGGTCAGGCCGATGTCCTTCAGGCGGTTGTAGCGCATGAAGGCTGCCGAGTGGCAGTTGAGGCAGTAGTTGACGAAGATCTTGGCGCCGTTTTGCAGCGAAGCCTGGTCCTTGGTGTTGACCGGGGCCTTGTCCCAGGCGATGCCGCCGGCGTCAGACGCCTGCGCGCCGCCGACGATACCCAGGGCCGCAATCAG
>JAJTBK010000407.1 GCA_021286965.1 Comamonadaceae bacterium
CTCGATGTCCGTGGCCTGACCACGCGCGCCGCCCAGCACCTGGTGGATCATGATCTTGGAGTTGGGCAGCGAGAAGCGCTTACCCTTGGCACCCGCTGCCAGCAGGAAGGCGCCCATGCTGGCGGCGAAGCCGCAGCACAGCGTGGAAACGTCGGGCTTGATGAACTGCATGGTGTCGTAAATGGCCATGCCCGCCGTGACGCTGCCACCCGGGGAGTTGATGTAGAACGAGATGTCCTTGTCCGGGTTCTCGCTTTCCAGGAACAGCAGCTGCGCCACCACCAGGTTGGCCGACTGGTCATTGACCGGGCCGACGAGGAAAACGACCCGCTCCTTGAGCAGGCGCGAGTAAATGTCGTAGGAGCGCTCGCCCCGGCCCGACTGCTCGATCACCATGGGGATCAAGCCCAGATTCTGTGTATCCAATGCGCTCATGTGTTCTCCAGTCAACAGGTACGGCGCGTACTGTACCCACAAATGAATTGGGGCCTGTGCACGCTGGCACAAGCCCCCGTTGGTACGCAGAGCGCAGGATTCAGTACGCTGATCCTGGCCCTGGCCGCAGCCCTCAGGCTTGCTGGCCCATCAGCTCTTCAAACGTCACGGCCTTGTTGTTGACCTTGGCCTTGGCGAGCACGAAGTCGGCGACGTTGTTCTCGACCACCACGGCCTCGATCTCGGCCAGGCGTTGGCGATCGCCAAAGTACCAGCGCACCACGTCCTCGGGTTTTTCGTAGCTGGCAGCGAGCTCGTCGATGTGGGCCTTGAGCTGCTCGGGCGTGGCGTGCAGGTTGTTCGCACGCACCAGCTCAGCCAGCACCAGACCCAGGCGCACGCGGCGCTCGGCCTGGGGGCGGAAGATGTCGTCCGGGATTTCAGCCTTGTCAGCGTCCTTGATACCGCGCTGCTTCAGATCGGCACGGGCGCTCTCGCGCAGGCGCTCGATTTCGGCGGCAATGGCAGCATTGGGCAGGTCGAGTTCGGCCTTGGCCAGCAGCGCGTCCATGACGGCGGCCTTGTTGCGGCCCATCAGGCGGAACTTGACTTCGCGCTCGAGGTTGTTCTTGATGTCAGCGCGCAGGCCGGCCACGGTGGCATCGGCCACGCCTAGCGACTTGGCCAGGGCGTCGTTGACTTCGGGCAGATGGGCGGCTTCGATCTTCTTCACGGTGACGAGGAAGTCAGCCGTTTTGCCCGCCACGTCCTTGCCGTGGTAGTCATCAGGGAAGGCCAGCGGGAAGGTCTTGCTCTCGCCGATCTTCATGCCGCGCACGGCGTCCTCAAATTCCTTGAGCATCTGGCCTTCGCCGACCAGGAACTGGAAGTCCTCGGCCTTGCCGCCAGCAAAGGGTTCGCCGTCGATCTTGCCTTCAAAGTCCACGGTCACGCGGTCGCCGTCAGCGGCAGCCTGATCCTGGGCGCGCAGGGCGAAGGTGCGGCGCTGCTTGCGCAGGATGTCCACGGTCTTGTCGATGGCGGCCTCGTCCACGTCGGCCGACAGGCGCTCGATCTCGGCGTCGGCGAGGTCGGCGATCTTGACTTCGGGGAACACTTCAAAAATGGCGTCGAAGCTGACCTGGCCTTCGGCCGCGCCTTCTTTTTCGGTGATGCGCGGCTGGCCGGCCACGCGCAGCTGCGCTTCGTTGGCAGCCTGGGCAAAAGCCTCGCCCACCTTGTCGTTCATCACTTCGTAGTGCACGGAATAACCGTAGCGCTGGGCCACCACGCTCATCGGCACCTTGCCGGGGCGGAAACCGTCCATCTTCACGGTACGCGCCAGGCGCTTGAGGCGCGTCTCGACTTCGCTCTGGATGCTGTTCAGGGGCAGGCTCAGCGTGATCTTGCGCTCAAGCTTTTCGAGGGTTTCTACAGTAACTGCCATGTGTGTTCCTACTCAGGGATCAAGGATATGAAGCGCAGCTGGCTGCACTCCAACAAGTCTCACGGTAATGGTGCGCGGGGGGGGACTCGAACCCCCACACCCTTGCGGGCGTCAGGACCTAAACCTGGTGCGTCTACCAATTTCGCCACCCGCGCTGGTTTTACAAACAAACAGGCGGCAAGATCAGTTGCCGCCTGCGTGAATGGGGTCAACCGGCGATTTTAGCTGGTTGTAAGCATTCCCCCGTAAATTTTTGTGCTATCTGACGACGGCCACCTCCCGAAGTTCCGTGCGCTGTACGCGGAACCACGCCGCGTACATGGCCGGCAGTGCCAGCAGGGTGAGCACCGTGGCCACGATCAGCCCGCCCATGATGGCGACGGCCATCGGCCCCCAGAACACGCTGCGCGACAGCGGAATCATGGCCAGCACGGCAGCGGCGGCCGTCAGCACGATGGGGCGCAGGCGGCGCACCGCCGCTTCGACGATGGCGTCCCAGGCCGGCACACCGCGCGCACGGTCGAGCTCGATCTGGTCGATCAGGATGACCGAGTTGCGCTGGATCATGCCCATGAGCGCAATCAC
>JAJTBK010000429.1 GCA_021286965.1 Comamonadaceae bacterium
GGTGGGGGTGGCTTGATCGGTCATGGTGGTGCGCAGCTTAAACCTTGACATCCTGTCAAAGTCAAGCAAGATGGCAGGCGCTTGACCTTGCCACCATGTCAAGCTGCACCATAGCGCCTGTTCTCACTTTGCCCCTTTGGAAAGGAAGCCCGCCATGCAATACCAATTCACCGTCGAAGGCATGACCTGCGGCCACTGCGAGCGCGCCGTGGTGCACGCCGTGCGCGAGGTCGATACCGAGGCCGTGGTGCAGGTCGATCTGGCCACCAAGCAGGTCACCGTCGAGAGCGACGCCGCCCGCGAAGCCATCGCCAATGCCATCCAGGAAGAAGGCTACAAGGTCGTCGCATGAAGTCCGCCGCTGCTGCGCCGCGCTGGCCCGTCACCATCGGCCAGGCAGCCGGGCTTGCCGGTGTGTCGGCGCGCATGGTGCGCCACTACGAGGGCCTGGGCCTGCTCGGCGGCGTGGCGCGCACCGGCAGCGGCTACCGCCAGTACACCGAGGCCGAGGTGCACCAGCTGCGCTTCATCCGCCGCGCGCGCGACCTGGGTTTTTCCATGGAAGAAATCGCCCAGCTCCTGGGCCTGTGGCAAGACAAGGCGCGCGCCAGCAGCCAGGTCAAAAAAATTGCCCAGCAGCACATCGCCAGCCTGGCCGAGCGCATCACCGCCCTGCAGGCCATGCAGCGCAGCCTGCAGGCGCTGGTGGGCTGCTGCCATGGCGACGAGCGGCCCGACTGCCCGATCCTGGATGACCTGGCGGGCTGAAGCTTATTTGTAAAACACCTCGACGCTGCCCTTGAGCGCGAGCAGCAGCGGGCGGCCCGTACGGTCGCGGGTTTTGCCGGCGGGCACCTTGATCCAGCCTTCGCTGACGCAGTATTCCTCGACGTCAAAGCGCTCCTTGCCATTGAGCCGCACGCCAATGTCGGCCTGCTGCGCCAGCACGGCGGCGGCGTGGTGCGGGCTGCGCGGGTCGATCGCCAGGCGGTCGGGCAGGGGCAGAAGATTGTCGGCAAAGTTGTTCATGGCGGGGCCTCAAAGATGCAAAAAAACGAAAGGCCGCCATTGTGGCCCAAGCCAGGAATGGCTTTGTTTACTATTAAAACAATAGCTATTCACGCTTGCTACATAAGCGCTAGAGGCTTTTTTGGCTCAAAAAATCAGCCCCTGTGGACAACTGCGGGCACAACGCCGGCACAAGCCGCCCTCTGTCCCCAAGTGCAGGCCGCCTGGCATTTTTATCCACAAACCCGGTACACCTGGCGCTGGGGCCCATCCCCAAACTTGTGGATAAGCCAAGTCATTGTCAAAAAAAGAAAATCACCGCTTATCCACAGACACGGGCAGGGCTCTACTACTACCACTATGTCTTTTTAATACCTTGAAAGAACAACCCTGAAAGCCCCAGCGCCCCCTTCAACACCCTGGTTCAGCGCAACAGCCAATACCCCACGCCCATGGCAGCGGCGATGCCGACGGCGTCGGCAAACAAGGCGCAGGCCAGGGCATGGCGGGTGTTTTTGATGCCCACGCTGCCAAAGTACACCGCCAGCACGTAAAACGTGGTCTCGGTCGAGCCCTGCATGATGGCTGCCAGGCGCGCGGGAAAGGAATCGACGCCGTAGGTCTGCATCACGTCCACCATCAGGCCCCGGGCGCCCGCGCCCGAGAGCACCTTCATCAGCCCCACGGGCAGGGCCGGCAAAAAATCGGTGTTCCAACCCAGCCCGGCCACCAGGCGTGCGACCACGGCCAAAACGGCATCCATACAGCCCGCAGCGCGAAAAACGCCAATCGCCGCCAGGATGGCGATGAGGTAGGGAATGATCTGCACCGCCACGCCAAAGCCCTCCTTGGCGCCGTCGATGAACGCTTCATACACGTTCACACGCCGCCAAGCCCCCGCGAGCAAAAACAGCAGCACCAGTCCCAAAATCACGGCGGCCCCCAAGGCGCCAGTGATGTCCGCCGCCTGCTGCGCCGGCAGCCGTGCCAGCGCCGCCACCCCCGCCCCGAGCAAACCCGTCACCGCCAGCAGCGGCAACAAAAACCGTGCCCGCCACAGCGGCAGGCGCTGCACCAGGCCCAGCAGCAGCAGCGCAGCAACAAAGGCAATGGCCGTGGCCAGCAGCGTGGGCACAAAAATATCGGCGGCGTTGAAACCCGCGCCCAGGCCCTGCTTCAAGGCCACGCTCTGGCGCATGGCGATGACTGCGGTCGGGATCAGCGTCAGCCCGGCGGTGTTGAGCACCACGAACATGATTTGCGCATCGCTGGCCACGCCCTCGGGTTCGCGGTTGAGGCTTTGCAACTCACGCATCGCCGTCAGGCCCAGGGGGGTGGCGGCGTTGTCCAGGCCCAGCAGGTTGGCCGAGAAATTCATGGTCATGGCGCCCTGTGCCGGGTGGCCGGCGGGCACGCCCGGAAACAGCAGGCGCAAAAGCGGCGCCGCCAGGCGTGCCAGCAGCGCCACCATGCCGGCCTTCTCGCCCACGCGCATCAGCCCCAGCCACAGCGCCATGACACCGGCCAGGCCCAGGGCAATGTCAAAACCGGCGCGCGCACCGTCGAACAAGGCTTGCAGCAGCTGGGAAAAAATCTGCGCCTCGCCCAGCCACCAGCGCACCGCCGCCGTGGCGCAGGCGCTGACGAAAAAAACAATCCACACCACGTTCAGCGCCATGGCCAGGCCCTTTGCGGATTAAAACGGCGCGGTGTTCGGGTCGGTGTCCACCGGCGCCTGCGCCGGCCCGGTGACGGTGCCCCCGCTCCTGCGTGTGGATGGCGCTGTGGTGTTGCCTGATATGGCGGCGGTGGGGGGCGCTGCAGTGGTCGGCTCCAGGCTGCGGCCCTCGCCGCCCAGGGCTTCGATCAGGTCGGGAATGAGCTTGGACAGCTCCCCCGTGGCGATGGCCACGTCGGTGTCAAAGCCTTCGTCGGCGCTGTCCTGGCCCTCGAACACGCTGTCGAGGAAGCTGATTTTTTTCAGCTGCAGGCCCTCGGTGAGCAGGAACGAGACGCGCTCGTCCCAGGTCAGCGCCAGCTTGGTCGGCAGCTTGCCGGCGTCGATGTGCGCGCGCACCTCGTCGATGTCGAGCGGGTGGCGCGCGTAGCGCACCACGGCCTTGGATTCGTCGGCGCTCTTGAGCTCGCATTCGCGATCCACGGAAAAGCCCACCGGCGCCTCCTGCTCCTTGAGCCAGTGCGCCATCGCAGCCTGAGGGGAAGTCTGGGTGTCGAGCAGCGCCAGGGCAAAGCCGGGCAGCAGCTCGGTCAGCACCGAGGCGATCTCGTCGGCATGGCCCTGGCTGCCGGTATCGAGCACCAGCGTGTGGGCGCTGGGGTCGATCCAGACCCAGGTCGAGCCCTGCTTGGTGAACGCCATCGGCAGCAGGTCGAGCTTGGCCTCGTCCTTGAGCTCGCGGCTTTCCTTCTTGCCCGGCTTGCGCCCGGTTTCCTGCTCGATGCGGGCGGCTTTTTCCTGCACTTTGCGCGCCAGCACGCTCGCCGGCAGCAGCTTGCTCTCTTGCATGAAGCGCAGCAGCCATTGGCCGCCCACGCTCTCGGCCAGCGCCCCGTGGGCCTGGCCGCGCGGCGGCACAAAGCCGCTGCTGCGCTCTTGCGTGGCCCCGCATTCGGTGAATGGGGCTTTTTGCAGCGCCGCCTCCAGCACCTCCAAACCGATCTGCCATGTGGGCGCGATGCGGTACACGATCATGTTCTTGAACACGCGGATCCTCTGCTGTGGTGAAAAAAGTGCGCGATTGTCGCGCCTGCTGGCGAACTTTACACAGCCTCACGCAAGCGGCACGCCGCTTTGACACAAGAGGCGCACACTGCCTTCCCATCATCCACCACCACCGAAGGAAAGCACCATGAACCTCCTGCCCCGCCACGCCATTGCCGGCGCCGCCGCAGCCCTGTTCGCCACCCTGGCCCTGCCGGCCTTTGCCCAGGCCCCCGTGAGCAACCCCAGCACGCCCGACCCCCAGGTGCGCTACGAGCCGCGTCCCGAGCGCATGGAGCGTATGCAAAAGCGCATGGGCGAATTCAAGCAGGCGCTGCAGCTGAACCCGGCGCAGGAAGACGCCTGGAACCAGTACCAGCAAGCCATGAAGCCGCCGACCCAGCCGCCCGCCCGTCCGGACGTGGAGGCGTTCAAGCAGCTCTCCACCCCCGAGCGCATCGAGCGCCTGCGGGCCCTGCGCGAGCAACATGCGGCCGAGATGGATCGTCGGGGCGAAGCGACGAAGGCGTTCTACGCCCAGCTCAACCCGGCACAGCAAAAGACGTTCGACGCCCACTCCTTGCGCTGGATGCAACGGATGCACGACCATGACCACGGCCCGCGCCACGGTGCAATGCGCGGATCCAAGCCACCGGTCAGCGCACCCGCACAGCAATAACCCGCCTTCATGTGGATAACTTTGGGGATTGTTTTTGAGCAACCCCGGGTTTATCCACATCGACACCGCCCGGTGCCAAGTTGTACCCAAACCGCGCCGCACTTGCCCCTGTGCCTGACCACACCTTTTTTCCGTACATAACTGCTTGTCATGGAAAGAAATTTCATAGTTATCCACAAAATTTAGCGCCTTCTACTACTATCACTATGTATTGTTATTACATGAGTACAAGATAGTGGTTGATCGCCGCTGGCAGCGGCAGGTCAGTTCCAGCGGCCTCGGATAACTCTGTGGATAAAAAAAGCACAACGCCCCAGTTTTCCACTGCCTGAAAGATGGCCTGCCAACTGTCCCCAAACCTGGTACAGCACCGAAGCAGGGTCGCGCACAGCCTTGTACATTGGTCTAACTGCTTGCCACGCCAAGAAAAAAACAGGTTATCCACAAAAATCGGCGGCTTCTACTACTACCACTATGTTTTTATAAAAACAAAGAAGGAAAAGTCAGACAGAAGAAAAAACCGCCGGCGCTCTGCGCCAAAGCGGTACCCCGGAAGAAAAAACACAGGCGTAAAAAAACCGCCCTCAGGGCGGTTTTCATGATATGAAAATTACACAGTACGCCGGCTGCGCACCGCCGCTGCAAGCTGCTGCAGCACGGGTACGGTCTGGGCAAAGCTGATGCAGGCGTCCGTCACCGACACACCGTAGGCCAACGGCTGGCCTGCCACGATGTCCTGGCGGCCTTCTTCCAGGTGGCTTTCAATCATCACGCCGGTAATGCGCGTCTCGCCAGCGGCAATTTGCGCGGCCACGTCTTGTGCCACGTCGATTTGCTTGGCGTGCTGCTTGCTGCTGTTGGCGTGCGAGAGATCGATCATCACCTGCTCGCGCAGCCCGCTCTTGTGCAGCAGGGCGCAGGCCGCCTGCACGTCGGTGCGGGCGTAGTTGGGTTGCTTGCCGCCGCGCAGGATGATGTGGCAGTCGTGGTTGCCACGGGTTTCAAAAATGGCGGCCTGGCCCATTTTCGTCATGCCCATGAAGGCGTGCTCTGCCTGCGCTGCCAGGATGGCATCGGCAGCGACTTTCACGCCGCCGTCAGTGCCGTTTTTAAAGCCCACGGGGCACGAGAGGCCGCTGGCGAGCTGGCGGTGGCTCTGGCTCTCGGTGGTGCGCGCGACGATGGCGCCCCAGCTCAACAGGTCGCGGATGTACTGGGGCGAGAGCAGGTCGAGGAATTCGGTGCCGACCGGCAGGCCCAGTTCCAGCACGTCCAGCACCAGGGCGCGCGCCATCTCCAGGCCCTCGTTGATGGCAAAGCTGTCATCCATGTGCGGGTCGTTGATGTAGCCCTTCCAGCCCACCGTGGTGCGCGGTTTTTCAAAGTACACGCGCATCACGATCAGCAGGTCTTGCGCCAGGGCGTCGGCCTGTTCCTTGAGCAACTGCGCGTACTGCATGGCCTGCTCGTGGTCGTGGATGGAGCAGGGGCCGACGACGACGATCAGGCGGTCATCCTGGCCGTGCAGCACGCGCGAGAGCGCCGCGCGGCTGCTTTCCACCAGCTGCTGCGCTGGCACCGGCGTGGGCAGCCATTCTTCGAGGATGGCCGGGGTGATGAGCGGGCGCACCGCCTTGATGCGCACATCGTCGATGCGCGTGCGGTCTTGCGTGGACAAGGGGGTGGCGTGGTGGGGGTGGGCAGTGGTGGTCATAGCCCACCATTGTGGCGCTGTGGCGCAGGTGCTGTTCAGGGGCGGCGAAACGCCACCACCTGCCTGGCCCAGTAAGGGCCGCTCAGGCGGTCGAGCCGCACCTCGCCGCCGCTGGAGGGCGCGTGCACAAAGCGCCCCTGGCCGACGTAGATGCCGGCATGGCTGGGCCGGGCGCCGCCAAACACCACCAGATCGCCGGTGCGCAGCGCCTCGGCATCAACGGCAGCGCCAAATTGGTTGAGCTGGGCTACGGTGCGCGGCGGCGCCACGCCGGCCCGGCTTTGGTACACGTAGCCGATCAGGCCGCTGCAGTCAAAGCCGCCTTCGGGCGTGTTGCCACCGTAGCGGTAGGGGGTGCCGACCAGGCCCAGGGCGTGGATGGCAATGTCGCTCGACTGCTCGGGCGAGAGTTGCTCCGGCGCCAGCACCGCCAGGCCGCTGCGCTGTGGCGGCGCACTGGAGCAGCCGGCCAACAGCAGGGCGCAGCCCAGGGCCAGCAGGCCCCGGTGGTGCCGGCGTGACAAAAAACGCAAACCACTCATGGTTGGCGAGCTTAGCGCAGGGCGGCGCCAGGCATCAAGCCATGGCCTGGGGGCGGGCCTGCGCCGCTGCCTGCGGTGGCTGGCGCCGCTGGCGCAGCCGGTTGGCAGCACTCACCATGGCCTGCACCGAGGCGGTGACGATGTTGTGGTGCAGGCCGACGCCAAAGGTGGCGCCGGGCAGGCCGTCCATGCCCGCCTCCACCAGGGCCAGTGCCTGCGCGCCCGAGCCGCTGCCGGTGGCGCGCTCCTCGTAGCCGTGGATGCGCAGCGGCAGGCCGAGCGCATCGACGGCGGCATCGATCGGGCCGTTGCCCTGGCCCTGCAGCGTCAGGCGCTGGCCGTCGATGGCGACGTCAATTTCAATGTGCTGGCCGTCGCCCGCCAGGCGGTGGTCGCAGTACGTCACCATGCCCGGCACGCCCTGGGGCTGCTGCAGGTAGGTGGCCTGGAACAGGGCCCAGAGGGCTGCGCCCGTCATCTCGGCCTCGCTCGCGTCGGCGGCACGCTGCACCACGGCGCTGAACTCGACCTGCATCCGCCGGGGCATGACGATGCCGCGCTCGCGTTCGAGTAGGTAGGCAATGCCGCCTTTGCCCGACTGGCTGTTGACGCGCACGATGCCGTCGTAGCTGCGCCCCAGGTCTGCCGGGTCGATCGGCAGGTAGGGCACCTGCCACGGGCCAGTGCTGTCGTGCGCGGCAAAGCCCTTCTTGATCGCGTCCTGGTGCGAGCCCGAGAACGAGGTGAACACCAGGTCGCCGGCGTAGGGGTGGCGCGGATGGATCGGCAGGCCGGTGCATTCCTCGGCCACGCGTGCGACGGCGCCGATGTCGGAAAAATCCAGCCCCGGGTGCACGCCCTGGGTGTAGAGGTTGAGCGCCACCGTCACCAGGTCGAGATTGCCGCTGCGCTCGCCGTTGCCGAACAGGCAGCCTTCCACGCGCTCGGCGCCGGCGAGCAAGGCCAGCTCGGCGGCGGCCACGCCCGTGCCCCGGTCGTTGTGCGGGTGCACCGAGAGCACGATGTGCTCGCGCGGGTGGAGGCGCTGGTGCATCCACTCCACCTGGTCGGCAAAGCGGTTGGGCGTGGCGTTTTCCACCGTGGTCGGCAGGTTGATGATGACGGGGCGCTGCGGGCCCACGCCCCAGGCGATGAGCGCGGTCTGGCAGGCTTTGAGCGAGACGTCGAGCTCGGTGGCGTTGAAGGTTTCGGGCGAGTACTGCAGCGTCCACTGCGTCTCGGGCTGGGCGTCGGTCAGGTGCTTGAGGTGGCTGACGTGCTCGTGCACGAAGGCCAGCATCTGCGTCACGTTCATGCCGAACACCACGCGGCGCCACACCGGGGCGGTGGCGTTGTACAGGTGCACGATGGCGCGCGGCGCGCCGCGCAGCGCCTCGACGGTGCGCGCGATCAAATCGGGGCGCGACTGCGTCATGACCATCAGGGTCACGTCCTCGGGAATGAGGTCTTCGTCGATCAGGCGGCGCACGAAGTCGTAGTCGGTCTGCGAGGCGGCGGGAAAGCCGACTTCGATCTGCTTGAAGCCGATGCGCACCAGCTCCTGAAAGAGCTTCATCTTGCGCGCGCCGTTCATGGGCTCGAACAGCGCCTGGTTGCCGTCGCGCAGGTCGGTCGAGAGCCACTGCGGCGCGCGGCTGAGGGTGTTGGCGGGCCAGCGGCGCTCGGTGAGGGTGATGGGGGCGGCGGCGGGGTACTTGCGGGAAGGCTGGGCAATCATGATCGGCTCCACGAATCAAAACGGCAATGCTTGGAAAACAAGATGCGGCATCCCCTGCAGCCCTTCACGCGGGGGGGAAGGCTGGTGTGTGGGCCGGGATCGGGGGGATGCGGTGGTTGCGCGCAAAAGCCGCTGCGGGCTTTCAGGCAACCAGGGTGGCGAACGCAGGCAGACCCCGGCCAGGTACTAGACCTAGCGCTAGGGTGGCGGTGAGCAGGCTGCGTTGCATAGGGCGGCCATCGTAGCACAGGCGTTTGCACCTGTGCGCTGGCGCGTTCAGCGGGCGCGCTCGGCGTAGCGCGTAAAGCGCAGCGCCTGGCCCTCAGCGGTGATGCGGCGCCAGACGGCGCGCTTTTCGCTCGGGTCGAGTTCGAGCCACTGCTGCACTTCGGCAAAGCTGCGCCCGCAGCCCTTGCACTGCGCGTCGCCCTGGCTGGTCGAGCAAATGGCGATGCAGGGGGTGTCGCTCTGGCACTCGTACCAGGCCAGCCAGGCGGCCAGTGCCGGGGCGCTGAATTCTGTGGCCAGGGCCTCGCTGCGGCGGTGGTAGGCCAGGTGGGCGTAGAGCGTGGCCAGCGCCGCCACTTCGGGCGCCAGCGCGGCGCCCGTTGGCACCGGGCGCAGGGCGCGCCAGTGGTTGATGGCGGCTTCGATGTCGGTGATGTGGATGGCGCAGCGCATGGGGGGCGCGATCATAGAACGTGCCCATAGAACTGTGTTCCAATACCGGCTCTTCAAAGGGGAGTAGCTCCTCGTTGCCAGGTCGTCAACACGAAATCTTGCGATTTCCGGCCTGTCAGGCTGGCGCACGGCGCGCCGGCCGAGCAAGACCTTTGAGCCCGGGGCCCTCACGCGCCCGGCTCAAAGCGTTGTGCGCCCCACCGGGCCTGCCCCGCCCCCGCCGTCCGTGTGCCCCTTCGTTGTGAAGGCATTGCTATGGATTTGGATTTTCTTACCCACACCCCGTTCTGGATTGCGCTCGGCCAGATCGTCGTCATCGACATCCTGCTTGGCGGCGACAACGCCGTCGTCATCGCCCTGGCCTGCCGCAAGCTGCCGCCGGCGCTGCGCACGCGGGGCATTTTGTATGGCACGGCGGGCGCCATCGGGCTGCGCGTGCTGCTCATCGTCTTTGCCATGGCGCTGCTGCAGCTGCCGGCGCTCAAGCTGGTGGGGGCGCTGCTGCTGCTGTGGATCGGCGTCAAGCTGCTGGCGCCCGATGAGGATGCCCACGGCTCGATCGAGGGCAGCGACAAGCTGCTGGCGGCGATCCGCACCATCATCGTGGCGGATTTGGTGATGAGCGTGGACAACGTCATCGCCATCGCCGGCGCGGCCCAGGCCTCGCACCAGGATCACCATGTGCTGCTGGTGTCGCTGGGGCTGCTGATCTCCATCCCCATCATCATCTGGGGCTCGCAGCTGGTGCTGCACCTGATGGAGCGTTTTCCGTTCATCATCACCGCCGGCGGCATGTTGCTCGGCTGGATTGCGGGCGGAATGCTGGTGACCGATCCGCTGTTCTTGCACCCCGAGCAATGGCCGTGGGCGCCCAAGCTGGGCAGCCTCAACGCCCAGGGTTTGGCTGAAATCAGCCGCCCCCTGTACTGGGGCGCGCACCTGGGCGGGGCGCTGCTGGTGCTGGCGCTGGGGCAGTGGCTCAAGGGGCGGCGCCAGCGCGCGGCCTGAACACCGTCATTGGCGCGCCTGCGGTATCCTGGCGCGCTATGAAACTGCTCTTCAAATGGCTGCTCAGCGGTGCCGCCCTGCTGCTGGTGGCCCAGCTCTACAGCGGCGTCGAGGTGCGCAGCTTTGGCGCAGCGCTGTGGGCGGCGCTGGTCATCGGCCTGTTCAACGCCGTGCTGCGCCCGCTGCTGGTGGTGCTGACACTGCCGGTGACGGTGGTCACCGTGGGCCTGTTTTTGTTCGTCATCAACGCCCTCATGTTCTGGGCCGCAGCCGGGGTGCTCGACGGTTTTCACGTCGGCGGCTTTGGCGCGGCGCTGCTGGGTTCGCTGCTGTATTCCGCCTTGGGGCTGGCGGTCGATTCAGCGCTCGAGCGCCTGTTCCCGCGCCAGTGACTGCACGGCACGCAGCCGCGTGTCGATGATCGAAGCCTCGACGTAATCAGCCGCCGCGCTGCTCTGGCGTGCCAGGTCTTGCCCGGCCTTGAAGCGGTCGATGGCGCCAGCGTAGTCGCAATGCGCCACCTGCGCCTCGGCCTCGGCGCGGATGGCGCGCAGGCGCTGGCCCTGCTGCTGCCAGGCTTGCGCCAGCAGCTGCCACAGCGTGGCGTCCTGCGGGTGCTCGACCAGCCAGGTCTCCAGCGCCCCCGTCACCTCGGCCCCCTGCCCCAGGCGCAGCGCCGCCTGGCTGCGCAGCAGCAATTCTGGCCGGGCGCGGCTCGGGCCGGTGAGCAAGGCGGCCACCTGCTCGGGCTTGCCCGCCTGCAGCGCGATTTCAGCGGCCAGCAGGCGCACCTGGCGCGCGGCGCCGGCGTGGCTGGTGCTGGCAGTACGCAGCAGCTCCAGGTTGCGCTCGGCAGCGGCCCATTCGCCCGCCTGGGCATGGCCCAGGGCGGCGGCGTACCAGGCGGCCACTTTCTCTGCGGGCGCCCGGCTGGCAAAGCCGGTGCTTTGCGGCTCGGCCATCCACTGGCGCAGCAAATCGACACCGGGGCGCGCGAGCACGCGCGCGCGGGCGGCGAGCATGGCGTGTTCGAGCGTGGGCAGCGGGCTCGGCGCTTGCGCCAGCGCGGCGGGCAGGCGCGCGTGCATGTCGGCCATGCGCTCGGTGGTCAGCGGGTGGCTGCGCAGGTAGGGCCAGCTGCCGTTGTCGTTCAGGCGGTTGGCCTGCTGCAGCTTGTCGAACATGCTGACGAAGCCCTGCGGCGCAAAGCCGGCGGGCTGCATCAGGCTGTAGCCGACGCGGTCGGCCTCGCGCTCCATGTCGCGGGAGAAGTTGAGCTGGTTTTGCACCGCCAGCGCTTGGCCGCCGACCATCAGCGCCTGGCCGGCGTTCGGGCTTTTGCTGGCTGCGAGTGCGCCCAGCACCATGGCGCCGATCATCAGCGGCGTGCTGCGCTGCTGCTGCGCCATCAGGCGTGCGATGTGGCGCTGCGTGATGTGGCTGAGCTCGTGCGCCAGCACCGAGGCGAGCTCGTCGCGGCTCGTGACGACGCCGATCAGCCCCAGGTGCACGCCCATGTAGCCGCCGGGCAGGGCAAAGGCGTTGACGCTGCGGTCGCGCCCGAGCAGGATGTGCCAGGCAAAGCGCTCTTGCAGCTCCGGCGCGAGCTCGCCGCGCGCGCGCGCCGCCTGCACCAGCTGGTCAAAAATGCCCTGCACGTATTCCTGCAGCGGGGCGTCGTCGATGTAGTCCGGGTCGCGGTAGAGCTCGCGGATGATGCTGTCGCCAATGCGCCGCTCGGCGCTGGTGGTGAGCGCCAGGCCGTCGCCCAGCGTCGGCAGCGCCGACTGCGCGTGCACCGGCGGCGCCTGTAGCCCCCCTATTGCTATCAAAAGAGAAGCTGCTAGCGCTTGTCCACAGCGCCTTAGAGGCAAATTTTGTTTGATTTTTTGCACGGCCATCCTTGGGCGCCCAGGGCGCGGGCGCAGGGCCGTATGATGCCCGGCTTGCCCTTTGCGTTCCGCCTTTTTTGCCATGACCACCAGCTCCCCCCTCACCCACTTCGATGCCCAGGGCCAGGCCCACATGGTGGACGTGGGCGCCAAAAGCGCCACGCGCCGCCAGGCGATCGCCACCGGCCGCATCCGCATGGCGGCGGCCACGCTGGCGCTGATTGCGAGCGGCAGCGCCAAAAAAGGCGATGTGCTGGGCGTGGCGCGCATCGCCGCCATCATGGCGGCGAAGAAAACCAGCGACCTGATTCCGCTGTGCCACCCGCTGGCGCTGACCCGCGTGGCAGTGGAATTTGCCCTGCTGTCGGCAGACAACGCCGTGCAATGCACCGCCACGGTAGAAACCGTGGGCCCGACGGGGGTGGAGATGGAGGCGCTGACCGCCGTCCAGGTGGGCCTGCTGACGATCTACGACATGTGCAAGGCGGCCGACAAGCACATGGTGATGGAGGGCGTGCAGGTGCTGGAGAAGCACGGCGGCAAATCGGGCAGCTTTGTGGCTGATTTAGCCTAGAAGGCGCTTGCAGAAAGCGTTAAAAGCTATCTTTTTGATAGTGGCCTGCCCGGAGGGACTCGAACCCCCGACCTATTGCTTAGAAGGCAATTGCTCTATCCGGTTGAGCTACGGGCAGCCGTGAAGGCTGGCGATCATACCGCCCTGGGACGGGCGCAAACAGGGAATGCACAATGTCTCACACCCCATATTTCATGGCCACCGGTACGCTGTTAGAGCAGCACATGGCGTCTCGGTTTCGTGGGGATATTGAGGGCTTGCGCGCTGTCGCCGTTCTCTTGGTGATTGCCGCGCATTACGCCCTACCGGGATTTGCCGGCGGTTTCGTGGGAGTGGACATTTTTTTTGTCATCTCCGGCTACTTGATCACGGCACTCTTGGTGCGCGAGCACGAGGAAACCGGGCGCATCGCGTTGCTGCGGTTTTACGCCAACCGCTTGCGTCGCCTGTTACCGGCTTTGCTGACCATGCTGGTGGTGTGCACGGCGGCAGCGTGGCTGCTGTTGCCCATGAACCAGCAACCAGCACAGAACCTGGGCGCTGCCATGGCTGCATGGTGGGTGAGCAATTTTTATTTTGCCTTCTCGGACGTTGATTACTTTGCTGCGGAAACAGTGCAGAACGTTTTTTTGCACACCTGGTCATTGGGCATTGAGGAGCAGTTTTATCTTGCTTGGCCGTTGCTGACCATGCTCTGCATTGCCTGGGCCCGGGGGGCGGGGTGGCGACTGGCGTTCGCCGGGCTGGTTTTTTCCGTCCTTTCGCTTGGAATATGTCTCGCCTGGACATACGGTCGTGAGCCCATGCTGGCGTATTACCTGATGCCGGCGCGCGCATGGCAGTTTGCTGCCGGGGCACTGACCTGGCTTGGCACGCGCCAATACGTGCCGACTGCGCTACAAGCGCGGGCCATGGCTTGGGTGGGGGGGCTCATGCTGCTGGGTAGCATGGTGTTTGTTGGGCCCCATATTTCCTACCCTGGGGTGTGGGCCCTGCTACCGACGTTCGCGGCCTGCGCTTTTTTAGCGGCAGGCACTGCGCCAACGCCCTCCCGCTGCAGCGTCGTGCTGGCGTGTGGGCCGCTGCGCGGTATTGGGCGGTTGTCTTACAGCTGGTATCTGTGGCATTGGCCGGTGCTGGTGATAGGGCAGGAGCTGGTGCCGGTGCATGGCTCGCTGGGGGGAACGACCATGGCACTGGGTATTTCCTTGCTGGCAGCCATGGCCACACACCATTGGATTGAAAAGCCGGTGCGTTTTGGACGCATGGCGCAGTGGCGACACGGTTGGCAGGTGGTTTTATTGGTGGGATTGATGTTTGTTTTCAGTACGCTGATGCTGTTGAGCAACCGCCATGCACAGCAACTTTTGGACGATGCATCGGCGGCGCAGAATGCCTACACCCAAGCCATGCGTGACACGCCTTCGTTGTACCGTGACCGGTGCGACGACTGGTATCACAGTGATGAGCTCAAGCCCTGTCGTTATGGCAACCGCAGCACGGGGGAGAAAGTCGTGCTTTGGGGAGACAGCATTGGGGCGCAATGGTTTCCGGCCATCACCCAGATGTTTGATCTGCAGCAGTGGGAGGTCATTGTGTTGACAAAATCCTCCTGCCCCCTTGTGGATGAGCCCTTTTTCTACGCCCGCATTGGCCGTGAATACACCGAATGCGCCACCTGGCGCGACCGGGCCATGAAGTGGTTGCAACAG
>JAJTBK010000436.1 GCA_021286965.1 Comamonadaceae bacterium
GCAGCAGCCCCACGGCCCACCAGGCGATGCCATCGCGCCGCTGCCCCCAACCAACGGTGGCCATGGCACCGGCCATCACCACCGAGTTGACGATGGTCATGAGCAGCATGGTCGGAACGTCTGCGTGCATGGCAAAACCGGACAGTGAAAATTTCTGTTACCAGTATGCCCGACGGCGGCTCAGTCGCGCACGAAATGAAACACGGCCGTGCCGGCGCGGGCGTTGGGTAGCCAGCGCACGGTGCGCCCGTCCTGCAGGCCGAAGGCGTCGAGCAGGCGCAGCCGGTTCTTGCCGGCCAATGCCTCGAAGTCCTTGAAGGTGCCGACGCGGATGTTGGGCGTGTCGTACCACTGGTAGGGCAGGCGGCGCGTGACCGGCATCCGCCCACGCAGGATCGACAGGCGGTTGGGCCAGTGCGCAAAGTTGGGAAAGGCGACGATGCCGGCGTGGCCGATGCGCGCCGTCTCCTGCAGCATGACCTCGGCGTTGCGCAGGTGCTGCAGGGTGTCGATCTGCAGCACGACGTCGAAACTGTTGTCCTCGAAGATCGCCAGGCCATCCTCCAGGTTCAGCTGCAGCACGTTCACGCCCCGGCGCACGCAGGCGAGTACCTTGGCGTCGTCAAACTCCACGCCGTAGCCACTGCAGCCACGCGTCTGCTGCAGGTGCGCCAGCAGGGCGCCATCGCCACAGCCGAGGTCGAGCACGCGGCTGCCCTCGGGCACCAGGCGCGCAATGGCGTGCAGGGTGGTGCTGTCGCTCATGCCAGTTCCTTCGCAATGTTCTCAAAATAGGAGCGCACCACGCCCATGTAGCGCGGGTCTTCGAGCAAAAACGCATCGTGGCCGTGAGGGGCGTCGATTTCCGCGTAGGCCACGCTGCGGCGGTTGTCCAGCAGCGCCTTGACGATCTCGCGCGAGCGCTGCGGCGAGAAGCGCCAATCGGTCGAAAAGCTCACCAGCAAAAATTGGGCGGCCGCACGCGCCAGGGCCTGGGTGAGGTTGCCACCAAAGGCGCGCGCCGGGTCGAAGTAATCGAGCGCACGCGTGATGAGCAGGTAGGTGTTGGCGTCGAAGTAGTCGCTGAACTTGTCACCCTGGTAGCGCAGGTAGCTCTCGATCTGGAACTCGACCTCCTGGGTGCTGTATTTGAGGTCCATGCCACTTCGCAGCTGGCGCCCGAACTTCTCGTTCATCACGTCGTCGCTCAGGTACGTGATGTGGCCGATCATGCGTGCGATGCGCAGGCCGCGCTTGGGCACCACACCATGCTGGTAGAAGTGGCCACCGTGGAAATCCGGGTCGGTGACGATGGCGCGGCGCGCCACCTCGTTGAAGGCAATGTTCTCCGCCGTCAAGTTGGGGGCGCTGGCGACGACCACGGCATGGCGCATCCGCGCCGGGTACTGCAGCGTCCAGGACAGGGCCTGCATCCCGCCCAGGCTCCCCCCCATCACGGCCGCCAGCTGGGCAATGCCCAGGGCATCGAGCAGCCGCGCCTGGGCGTTGACCCAGTCCTCGACCGTGACCACGGGAAAATCGGCGCCGTAAATCTGCCCCGTCTGCGGGTGGCGGTGCATCGGCCCGGTGGAGCCAAAACACGAGCCCAGGTTGTTGATGCCGATGACGAAGAAGCGATCCGTATCGACCGGCTTGCCCGGGCCGATCATGTTGTCCCACCACCCCTCGCTCTTGTCCTGCCCGGCGTAGCAGCCGGCGACGTGGTGCGAGGCGTTGAGCGCGTGGCAGATGAGCACGGCGTTGCTCTTGTCGGCGTTGAGCCGGCCGTAGGTCTCGTAGCTCAGGTGGTAGTCGCGGATGCTGCCCCCGCCCTGCAGGGCCAGGGGAGCGGCGAACGTCATGGATTGGGGTGTGGCGATGAAGGACATGAAAAAGCCCGGCGTCGCTAAAAACGAGGCCGGGCTTTGTGCAATGCCAGCGGACGGGTCTTTAGCTGGATTTATAAAGCGCCCGCAAGCGGTGGCAAATCGGCGCATCAGCGGCCATTATGGAGCAGTTTGGCCCGCGCGCAGCACCGTGAGGCACCGCCACCCACACCCGCCCATCCCACCCCCTGCGGGCAAACCCCGAGAAGAACTGTTGTTCCAACGCAGCAAAGTCCGTGTTTTTGCGTACCCGTATGCCCCATAATCCATGGGCCTTTTTGCCATGCAACAAGGCATCTGCGGTGTTTGGTTGGTGGCGCCTTCGTGCCCCAGTGTCTCTGGCGTCGGACTCCATCGCGTTTTTTTCTTTTTTCCGGAGTCCCTCATGGGCAACAAACTGTACGTGGGCAACCTGCCCTATTCCTTCCGCGACGGCGATCTCGAACAAACCTTCAGCGAATTCGGCGCCGTGCAAAGCGCCAAGGTCATGATGGAGCGCGACACCGGCCGCTCCAAGGGCTTTGGCTTCGTCGAAATGGGCAGCGATGCCGAAGCCCAGGCCGCCATCCAGGGCGTGCATGGCAAGAACTTCGGTGGCCGCGACCTGGTGGTCAACGTCGCCCGCCCGATGGAGCCGCGCCCGCCGCGCTCCGGTGGCTTCGGTGGCGGCTACGGCGGTGGCCGTGGCGCTTACTAAGCCCTGACGAGATGATGAAAGGCTCCTATCCAGGGGCCTTTTTTCATGTACTGCAGCAATTGCGCCACAGACGATACGTCCCCTTGCTTTTATTTTGCTTTTGTGCAGGATAATGCTTTCGCGGATTTTTCCGCAAGTTCGCGGTGGTCCGACCCTTTCGCACAAAGCATGTCCGCAAGATCCGCTGGCGGCGTTTTCGGGACTCCGTCACTTTTCGCTTTTTTGGTTTTTTAGGAGTCCCTTGATGGGCAACAAACTGTACGTCGGCAACCTGCCTTACTCGGTGCGCGACAACGATCTGGAACAAGCTTTCAGTGCTTTTGGCGCAGTCACCAGTGCCAAGGTCATGATGGAACGCGACACAGGGCGTTCCAAGGGCTTTGGCTTTGTGGAAATGGGCAGCGACGCTGAGGCGCAGGCTGCCATCAACGGCATGAACGGCCAGCCCCTGGGCGGACGCGGCATTGTCGTCAACGAGGCGCGCCCCATGGAGCCGCGCCCCCCGCGCAGCGGTGGCGGCGGCTTCGGCGGCCCGCGTGGCGGTGGCTTCGGCGGTGGTGGTGGTGGCGGCTACGGCGGTGGCCGTGAAGGCGGCTACGGTGGTGGCGGCGGTGGTGGCCGCGAAGGCGGTTTCCGCAGCCCCTACGGCACTGGCCCGCGCGGTAACGGCGGCGGTAACGGCGGCGGCCGTGGCGGCTACGGTGGTGGTGGCTACGGCGGTGGCCGTGACGGCGGCTATTGAGCCCTTGCTGCACCTAGCACACAACACAAAGGCCCTGCGGGGCCTTTTTTCATGCGCTCTTGGTTTGTTCGCTACTCGCCCTGGCGACGTTTGCGCGGGCGCCCGGCGGCCAGGCGGTCGAACAGGGCATCGGGCAGCAGGCGCAGGAGGCGGGTGGCAATGGCCATTTGCCAGGGAATGACGCAATAGCTGCCACCGGCGGCAATGGCGCGCTGGGCGCGGTGTGCAAATTCTTCGGGTGTGAGCAGGAACGGCATCCGGTAGCGGTTGCGCTGCGTCAGCGGCGTGTCGATGTAGCCGGGGTTGACGGTGATGACGCGCACGCCGCTGGCGCGCAGCTCGCCGCGCAGGCTCTCGCAGTAGCTGATGACGGCGGCCTTGCTGCTGCAGTAAGCGCCGTGCCCCGGCAGGCCCCGGATGCCGGCCACGCTGCCTATGCCCACCAAACGGCCGCTGCCGCGCGCCACCATGGGGGCGATGAAGGGCTGGAAGGTGGCCGCCAGGCCGACGTTGTTGGTGGCGTAGACCTGCGCCATGACGGCGATGTCGTCCGCCTCGCGGCTGTCCATGCCGATGCTGATACCGGCGTTGGCAATCACCACCTCGGGTAGTCCCTGGCGCGCAATGCAGGCGCGGCCAGCGGCCATGATGCTGTCTGATTGGGATACGTCTGCACTATAAATTTCATAGCTGCCCGCGCTGTATCCACGGGTTTCAGCCCAGTTTTTGATCACATCGGTGCGGCGCGCCACCAGGGCCAGGCGCCAGCCGGCCTGGTGGTACTGCGCCGCCAGCGCCTGGCCGATGCCGCTGGAGGCGCCGGTGATGAAAACCAGGGGCGGCGCCGCGCTCATGGCCGGGCCGGGGTGGCGGGCTGCAGCACGCCGTGCACGCGCCCTTGCAGCTGCATTTGCTGCGCCATGTTGTCGTAATCCATGCGATCGGCGGTGAAGCGGTCGGTGCCGCGCAGCAGCGTCACCGGCAGGTGCGAGCGCACGCGCTCGTCCTGCGTCCAGGCGTGCAGGAATTCGCCCTCGAACTGCAGGCGCGGCAGCACGCGGCCATCGGGCAGCTGCTGCGCGGCGCGGGTGACGACGGCGTCGCCAAAGAGCTGCACCTCGCTGCCGTCGGCGTTGCTCAGGCCGCGCCGGGCGTGTGCCGTGGTGACGCGGCCTTCGGGCGAGATCGAGCGCATCTGCACCTGCTCGATCTCCAGCGTGTCGGTGTCGGGGTAATGGTGGCCGACGCGGCCCTGCAGCTCGCTTTGCAGCTGGCCATCGGGGCCGAAATTTTTCACCGCAAAGTCGCGCAGCGAATAATCCGGCGCATGGCGCAGCACGGTCTGGGCGTCGGCTGCGGGCGGGCGCGGCGCGCTGCGCACCAGCCACCAAGTGCCCATGGCCAGCAGGCCCATGAGCAGCACCGGCAGGTAGAGCGAGAGCCGATCCCAGCTGCGGCGCAGGGCGCTGCTCATGACGCCGCCTGTGCCAGCAGGCTGGCATAGCGGCCGCTGGCCACCAGCAGCAGGTCGCACAGCTCGCGCACGGCGCCATCGCCGCCGCGCGCCTGGGTGACCACATGGGCGACGGCGCGGGCTTCGATATGGGCGTTGGCGGGCGCACAGGCCAGGGCGGCACGGCGCAGCATCGGCAGGTCGGGCCAGTCGTCGCCCATGGCGGCGGCCTGGGCCCAATCGAGCCCCAGCTCGGCCAGGATGGCCTCGGCCGCCGGGCGCTTGTCCTCAGTGCCAAAGCGGGCGTGGCGTACGCCCAGCGCCGCCAGGCGCAGGCGCAGCGCCGGTGCGTCGCGCCCGGTGACCACCGCCGGGGTGATGCCGGCCTGCTGCAGCAGCTTGATGCCGTGGCCGTCCAGGGTGTGAAAGCGCTTGAGGCTCTCGCCAGCATCGGAAAAATACAGGCCGCCGTCGGTGAGTACGCCATCGACGTCGAAGAACACTACGCGCACCGGCTGGGCGCGCAGCAGCAGCTCGGGCGCGATGTGCAGGGCGGGGGACAGGGGGGGTAGTGCCATCAGATCACCTTGGCGCGCATCAGGTCGCGGATATGTACCAGGCCAAGCAACTGGCCGGTGCCATCGGTCACCAGCACGCTGGTGATGCCGTGCTGCTCCATCATGGCCGCAGCGTCGGCCGCCAGGGCGCTGGCGGCAATGGTGCGCGGGCTGGCGTGCATGACGGCGGCGGCGTTGGCGCTGCGCAGGTCGGCGCCGGTTTCGATGCGCCGGCGCAGGTCACCGTCGGTGAAGATGCCCAGCAGCCGGCCCTGGGCATCGGCAATGGCGGCGCAGCCCAGGCCCTTGGCGCTCATGGTGCGCATGAGGGCGCCAAACGGCGCCTCGGGCGCGACCACGGGCAGCTCGTCGCCCTGGCGCATGACGTCGGCCACGTGCGTCAGCAGCTTGCGCCCGAGCGCGCCGCCAGGGTGCGAGCGCGCGAAATCCTCGGCGCGAAAGCCGCGCGCGTCGAGCAGCGCCACCGCCAGCGCATCGCCCAGCGCCAGCTGCACCGTGGTGCTGGTGGTGGGCGCCAGATTCAATGGACAGGCTTCGCGCGCGACGCTGCTGTCGAGCAGCTCGTCGGCGTGGCGCGCCAGGCTCGATTGCAGGCCGCCGGTCATGGCCACCAGGGGCACGCCCAGGCGGCGCAGCATGGGCAGGATGGCGGTGAGCTCGCTGCTCTCGCCGCTGTTGGAGATGGCCAGCACCAGGTCCTCGGCCGTGACCATGCCCAGGTCGCCGTGGCTGGCCTCGGCCGGGTGCACGAAGAACGCCGGCGTGCCGGTGGAGGCTAAGGTGGCGGCAATCTTGCGCCCGACGTGGCCGCTTTTGCCGATGCCCATGACCACCACGCGCCCGCGAATGGCCAGCACGCGCTGCACGGCCTGGGTGAAGCGCACATCCAGGCGCTGGCCCAGCGCCTGCAGGGCGGCGGCCTCGATGTCACAGGTTTCGCGGGCCAGGCGCAGGGCCTGGTCGGCGTCGAAGGGGCGCAAAGCAGAAAGCATGGGGCGATTTTATCGGCGCGCCCCATGGCCGGGGATAGGATAGGGCGGATGTCTTCGCTCGCCCTTACGCTGCTTTACCTGCTGGCCGCCGTCCTGGGCGTGGTCGCCTGCCGCAGCCTGAAACTGCCGCCCATGCTGGGCTACCTGAGCGCGGGCATCCTGATCGGCCCGCACGCCTTCGCGCTGGCGCAGAACTCCGAGGGCGTGCGCCACCTGGGCGAGTTCGGCGTGGTGTTCCTGATGTTCGCCATCGGCCTCGAATTTAGCCTGGGCAAGCTGCGCGCCATGCGCCGCCTGGTGTTTGGCCTGGGGCTGCTGCAGGTGCTGCTGAGTATGGGGCTGGGCCTGGGCGGGGCGCTGCTGCTGGCGCGCTGGCTCGGTGGCGCCTGGGACATGGGCTGGCAGACGGCGCTGGCCCTGGCCGGCACCATGGCCATGAGCAGCACGGCCATCGTCGTCAAGCTGATGGCCGAGCGCGCCGAACTCGAAAGCGAGCATGGCCGGCGCGTGCTCGGCATTTTGCTGTTCCAGGATCTGGCGGTGGTGCCGCTGCTGATCCTGATCCCGGCCCTGGGCAGCGCGCCCGAGCAGCTTTTTGTCGCCCTTGGCCTGGCCCTGCTCAAGGCCATGGTGGTGGTGGCGCTGCTGCTGTGGGGCGGGCAAAAATTCATGCGCTGGTGGCTGACCCTGGTGGCGCGCAAGAAAAGCGACGAGCTGTTCATGCTCAACCTGCTGCTCATCACCCTGGGCCTGGCCTGGCTGACCGAGCTCGCCGGCCTGAGCCTGGCGCTGGGCGCCTTCATCGCCGGCGTGCTGGTGTCGGAGACCGAATACCGCCACCAGGTGGGCACCGACATCCGGCCCTTTCACGACGTGCTGCTGGGGCTGTTCTTCATCACCGTCGGCATGATGCTCGACTGGCACATCCTGCTCGAGCGCTGGGCCCTGGTGCTGCTCTTGCTGCTGCTGCCGATGCTGCTCAAAGTCGGCGTGATTTTGCTGCTGGCGCGCGCCACCGGCGCCAGCACCGGGGTGGCGCTGCGCACCGGGCTGTATCTGGCGCAGGCGGGCGAATTCGGCTTCGTGCTGCTGACGCTGACCCAGGCGCACGGCCTGCTGCAGCCGGCGCTGATGAACCCCATCCTGGCAGCCATGGTGCTGTCGATGCTGGCGACGCCGTTCCTGATCCAGTACAGCAACGCCATCGTCATGAAGCTCGTCGCCAGCGACTGGCTGCAGCAGTCGCTGCAGATGACGCAGATTGCACGCAAAGCCATCAATACCAGCGGCCACGTCATCATCTGCGGCTACGGGCGCTGCGGCCAGAACCTGGCGCGCATGTTGGAGCGCGAGGGCATTGCCTACATGGCGCTGGACCTGGACCCGGATCGCGTGCGCCAAGCCGCCGCCGCTGGCGACTCGGTGGTTTTTGGTGACGCCTCGCGCCTGCAGGCGCTGATGGCTGCCGGCCTGGTGCGCGCCAGCGCAGTCGCCATCACCTACCTGGATGTGGCGTCGAGCCTGAAGGTGCTGGCGAACGCAC
>JAJTBK010000022.1 GCA_021286965.1 Comamonadaceae bacterium
GTGGCCGCCAAAGTAGCTGCCGGCCTCGAACAGCGCCACCTGCGCGTGCGGGCGCAGGCGGTGGGCGGCCGCCAAACCCGAGATGCCTGATCCGATGACTGCGACTTTCATGGGCCTGATTCCAATCTGCGGTGCTGTGGAGTGCAGCCCTGGCGCTGCACATAATGCGTACTGTACTAGACAAAATTATTTTTGTCTTAGACAATTAACGCAACTCATCCTCCTTTGTCCATGAGCATCCCAACTCCCGCACCGTCTTTTACTGCCCCTCCCACGGGCGATACAGGCCTGCCGATTGCCGCCGTGGAGCGCGAAACAGGCCTGGGCAAAGACACTTTGCGCGTGTGGGAAAAGCGCTATGGGTTCCCTGCGCCCACGCGGGATTCGGCGGGTGACAGGCTGTACAGCGCAGCCCAGGTGCAGCGGCTCAAGCAAATCCGACGGCTGCTCGATGGGGGCCTGCGGCCGGGCAAGGTGGTGGGCCTGGATGACGCCCAGCTGGGGCAATTGCTGGAAAGCCAGGAACCCGCCGCTGCGACATTTTTGTCCAGGACAAACAAACAAGACCCGATTTACTCAAATCTGCTGGAGGAACTGCTCCACGCCATCGGCACGCATGATCCGCGCGCGCTGCGCCACGGCCTGAGCCACGCCCAGCTGCGCATGGGCCTGGGGGGTTTTGTCACCGATCTGGTGGCGCCTTTGACGACTGCGGTGGGCGACGCCTGGGCGCAGGGCCGCTTCGAGATTTATGAAGAGCACCTGTACACCGAGGTGCTCACCAGCGTGCTGCGCCATGCCATTGCCTCGCTGGCGCCGCAGCCCGTGCCGCTGGGCCCCAAGGTGCTGCTGACCACGCTGCCGCAAGAGCAGCACAGCCTGGGCCTGCTGATGGTGGAAGCCCTGTTGGCGCTGGAGGGCTGCACCTGCGTGTCACTGGGCACGCAAACGCCGCTGACCGACATCGCGCAGGCCGCGCTGGCCCACCGCGCCGACGTGGTGGCCCTGAGCTTCAGCAACGTGCACAAACCCGCCCTGGTGCAGGCCAGCCTGCGCGAGCTGCGCGCGCAACTGCCCCCCGCCACCGCACTGTGGGTGGGCGGCGCCTGCACCGCGCTGTACCAGGGGCCGCTGGCGGGCGTCAGCGCCGTAGCGCAGCTGCCTGCCCTGCAACCGCTGGTGGCGCAGTGGCGCCACGGCCAATGAACCCATGGAGGACTTCGTATGCACACCGCCGCCCGCACCCTGCGTAGCGCCCGCCCATCGCCCCTGCAGCGCCATCGCCTGGCACTGCTGGCCCTGCTGCTGGCTGGGTCGGCCCTGCTGCTGGCGGGCTGCGCCAGCACCCGCCCGCAGCAGGGCGTGACCGCCGTGACGCCGTTTGACGTGCAGCGCTACCAGGGCCGCTGGTATGAATTGGCGCGCCTGGATCACGCCTTTGAGCGCGGCATGACCGATGTGTCCGCCACCTACACGGCGCAGGCCGACGGCAGCGTGCGCGTGGTCAACCGCGGCTACGCCCCGGCCAGCGGCCAGTGGCGCGAAGCCGTGGGCAAAGCCCTGTTCACCGGCGCACCCACCACGGCGTCGCTCAAGGTGTCGTTCTTCGGGCCGTTCTACGGCGGCTACCAGGTCGCCGCGCTGGACCCGGACTACCGCTGGGCCCTGGTCGTGGGGCCTGACATGGGCTACGCCTGGATTCTGGCGCGCGACAAGCACATCGCCCCGGCGCAGCAGGACGCCATCGTGGCCCAGGCGCGCGCGCTGGGGGTCGATACCGCAGCGCTCATCTGGGTCACGCACGAGCGCCAGGACCCGGCGCACTGATCGCCCCACGCATCACCCCCCAGTCGAGCGCACCATGGCCTACACCGTCGTCTGGTTCAAACGCGACCTGCGCGTGCATGACCACGCGCCGCTGGTCGACGCCGCGCGCCAGGGCCCGGTGCTGTGCCTGTACGTGCTCGAGCCCAGCCTGTGGGCGCAGCCCGATTGCGCGCTGCAGCATTTCGGTTTTCTGCGCGAAAGCCTGCGCGACCTGGCCCTGCAATTGCGCACCTGCGGTGCCACGCTGCAGCTGGCCGTCGGTGATGTGCCCGAGGTGCTGGCGCGCCTGCACGCGCTGCAACCCTTTGCACGCCTGGTGTCACACGAAGAAACCGGCAACGGCCACACCTATGCTCGCGACCTGGCCGTGGCGCGCTGGTGCCGCCAGCACGGCGTGGGCTGGCAAGAGTGGCCGCAGCACGGCGTGGTGCGGCGCCTGCCATCGCGTGACCGCTGGCACGCGCGCTGGCAGGCCTTCATGCAGGCCCCCTGCCTGGCGCACCCGCCGCCCGCCAGCCTGCAGGCCGTGGCCCTGCCGTGGCGCGATGCCTGGCCCGCGCCCGAGGCCGTGGGCCTGCTGGACACGCACGACCCACCCCTGCGCCAGCGCGGCGGGCGCGCCCTGGGCCAGGCGGTGCTGCACGAATTTTTGCACCAGCGCAGCGCTTGGTACCGGGGCGGCATCTCTTCGCCGTTGACCGCGCCCACCGCCTGCTCGCGCCTGTCGCCCTACCTGGCCCTGGGCTGCCTGGGCGTGCGCGAGGTGGTGCAGGCCACGCAGCAGCGGCAAGCCCTGCTAAAGGTGGACGACGACCCGCTCGCCCCGCGCCAGCGCCAGGGTCTGGCGGCCTTCATGAGCCGCATGCACTGGCACTGCCACTTCATCCAAAAGCTCGAATCCGAGCCCGAACTGGAATGGCGCAACCTGCACCGTGGCTACGACGGCCTGCGCGAAGACGACTGGAACCCCGTCCATTTCGAGGCCCTGCAAGCGGGCCGCACCGGCTGGCCCATGGTCGACGCCTGCGTCGCCATGCTGCGCGCAACGGG
>JAJTBK010000031.1 GCA_021286965.1 Comamonadaceae bacterium
CGGCGAGCAGCGCCTGGCCGCCTTCGACGCGAAAGTTCGGGTGCCCGGCCAGCGCCAGCCCGAGGGTGGATTTGCCGCTGCCGTTGGCGCCCATCAGCACCGTGAGGCTGCCCGGCTGCACGTCCAGCGACACGGACTGCAAGATGGTGCGCTCGCCAACGGCCACGCGCAGGTCGCGCACTTGCAGCAAGGGGGTGGGGGAGGTCGTCATGGGGTGGGGTTCCTGTTATTTACTATTGTTTTGATAGCTGCTTGCGCTTGTCCATTGGGCGCTGCAGCCAGATTTGTTCTTGAAAATCGCAGTGTTAGCCGACGGCGCCTTCGAGTGACACGGCCAAGAGCGCCTTGGCTTCCAGGGCAAATTCCATCGGCAGTTCTTCGAGCACCGCCTGGCAAAAGCCGCCGACGATGAGGGCCGTGGCCTCCTCGGGGTTGATGCCGCGCTGCTGGCAGTAGAACAGGCGCTCCTCGCTGATGCGGGTGGTGGTGGCCTCGTGCTCGACCACGGCGTCGCTGCGCGCCGTATCCACGTAGGGGAAGGTGTGCGCGCCGCAGTGCGGGCCGATCAGGAGCGAATCGCACTGCGTGTGGTTGCGCGCGCCCTCGGCCCCGGGGTTGATGCGCACCAGGCCCCGGTAGGCGTTGTGCGCGTGGCCGGCGCTGATGCCCTTGGAGACGATGCGGCTGGTGGTGTTCTTGCCCAGGTGGATCATCTTGGTGCCGGTGTCGGCCTGCTGGCGGTGGTTGGAGACGGCAATCGAGAAAAACTCGCCGCTCGAGCCCTCGCCGCGCAGCACGCAGGAGGGGTACTTCCAGGTGATGGCCGAGCCGGTTTCGATCTGCGTCCAGGCAATGCGCGCGCGCTTGCCGGCGGCCAGGCCGCGCTTGGTGACGAAGTTGTAGATGCCGCCGACGCCGTTCTCGTCGCCGGGGTACCAGTTTTGCACCGTCGAATACTTGATGAAGGCGTCGTCCAGCGCGACGAGCTCGACCACGGCGGCGTGCAGCTGGTTCTCGTCGCGCTGCGGCGCGGTGCAGCCTTCGAGGTAGCTCACCGAGCTGCCTTCCTCGGCAATGATGAGGGTGCGCTCGAACTGCCCCGTGCCCTTGGCGTTGATGCGAAAGTACGACGACAGCTCCATCGGGCATTTCACGCCCTTGGGGATGTAGACGAAAGAGCCGTCGGAGAACACGGCGGAGTTGAGCGCGGCGTAGAAGTTGTCGCCCTGCGGCACGACGGTGCCCAGGTATTTTTCGACCAGCTCGGGGTGGTGCTGTACCGCGTGCGAGAAGGAGCAAAAAATCACGCCCACGTCGGCGAGCTGCTGGCGGAAGGTGGTGCCGACCGAGACGGAGTCGAACACCGCATCCACCGCCACGCCCGCGAGCGCGGCGCGCTCGTGCAGCGGCACACCGAGCTTTTCGTAAGTTTCGAGCAGCTTCGGATCGACCTCGTCGAGGCTCTTGGGCTTGTCCTTGAGCGACTTGGGCGCGCTGTAGTACGACAGCGCCTGGAAGTCGATGGGCGCGATGTTCAGGTGCGCCCAGTCGGGCAGCTCCATGGCCTGCCAGCGCTGGAACGCCGCCAGGCGCCAGTTCAGCAAGAACTCAGGCTCATTTTTCTTGCGCGAGATGGCGCGGATGGTGTCCTCGTCCAGGCCCGGCGGCAGGCTGTCGGACTCGACGTCGGTGGTGAAGCCATGCTGGTAGGGGCGTGCCAAGGCCTGCGTGAGCGCAGCCTCCTGGACGGGGGCGGTGGTGGCGGGCGGGGCGGATGGCTGGCTCATGGTGGGGATGAAATGGCTTTTAAATGTGCATATCGTATGCACCTTTGTCTATTTTTGCAGCGCACGCGGCGAGCCCGCACCTGGGGTAAGGAGATTGGGCTGGGGCCACTGTAGGGGCAAAAAAGCCCTGGGCGTTATAATCGACAGGTTTTGCATGGTGCAAGACGCACGCCGCAGGCCCTTCCAGCCCACGGCGCAAGTAACCCCGGCGGCTTTCATGGCCGCCTACATCGAAGGAAAAAATCATGATCGCTGCCTCCATCAAGGCTGAAGTCGTCAAAGCCAACCAACGCGCCGAAAACGACACCGGCAGCCCGGAAGTGCAAGTGGCCCTGCTGACCGCCCGCATCAACGAGCTGACGCCCCACTTCAAGACGCACGCCAAGGATCACCACGGTCGCCGTGGCCTGCTGCGCATGGTGAGCCGTCGCCGCAAGCTGCTGGACTACCTCAAGGCCAAGGACGCTGACCGCTACACCGCCCTGATCGCCAAGCTGGGCCTGCGCAAGTAAGCGCTGCACGGCACGCAAACGCCTGAGTTGGTTCGCTGGCTCAGGCGTTTTTTACTTTTTCACTGGAGAGAGAAACAGAGCGAAGCTGTGTCATTCCATACCCGCACTGGCTATCAAAACAATAGCTGTCAGCGCTTGTCTGGAATGGCATCGCGGTCTGTTGAACCTCCAAACCCAGGCTGCTGGCGCGCCAGCAGCTCATTTTTAAGGAGCAAACCGCTATGACGATGTTCAACAAAGTCACCAAGACCTTCCAATGGGGTCAGCACAGCGTGACCATGGAAACCGGCGAGATCGCGCGCCAGGCTTCCGGCGCCGTGCTGGTCAACATCGACGACACCGTGGTGCTGGCCACCGTGGTCGCCAGCAAGAACCCGAAGCCGGGCCAGGACTTCTTCCCGCTGACGGTGGACTACATCGAGAAGACCTACGCCGCCGGCAAGATTCCCGGCAGCTTCTTCAAGCGCGAAGCCAAGCCGTCGGAGCTGGAAACGCTGACTTCCCGCCTGATCGACCGCCCCATCCGCCCGCTGTTCCCGGAAGGCTTCTACAACGAGGTGCACGTGGTCATCCACACCATCTCGCTGAACCCCGAGGTGGACGCCGACATCGCCGCCATGATCGCCACCAGCGCCGCGCTGTCGGTGTCGGGCATCCCGTTCAACGGCCCCATCGGCGCCGCGCGCGTGGGCTACATCAACGGTGAGTACGTGCTCAACCCCGGCCAGACGCAGCGCAAGAGCAGCCAGATGGACCTGGTGGTGGCCGGCACCGAAGCTGCCGTGCTGATGGTCGAATCCGAAGCCCTGCAGTTGCCCGAAGACGTGATGCTCGGCGCCGTAGTCTACGGCCACGAGCAGAGCCAGATCGCCATCAACGCCATCCACGAGCTGGTGCGCGATGCTGGCAAGCCGGTGTGGGACTGGCAGCCCGAAGCCAAGGACGAGGCCCTGATCGCCCAGGTGACCGCCCTGGCCGAAGACAAGCTGCGCGCCGCCTACCAGAACCGCAACAAGCAGCTGCGCACCCAAGCCTGCCGCGAAGCCTACGCCGCCACCAAGGCCGGCCTGACCGAGCAGGGCGTGGCGTTTGACGGTGTCAAGGTCGATAACATGCTGTTCGACATCGAGGCGCGCATCGTGCGTGGCCAGATCCTGGCCGGCGAGCCGCGCATCGACGGCCGCGACACGCGCACCGTGCGCCCCATCGAGATCCGCAACTCCGTGCTGCCGCGCACCCACGGCTCGGCCCTGTTCACGCGCGGCGAGACGCAGGCGCTGGTCGTCTCCACCCTGGGCACCGAGCGCGACGCGCAGCGCATCGACGCGCTGGCCGGCGAGTTTGAAGACCGCTTCCTGTTCCACTACAACATGCCTCCCTTTGCCACCGGCGAAGTGGGCCGCATGGGTTCGACCAAGCGCCGCGAAGTCGGCCACGGCCGCCTGGCCAAGCGCGCCCTGGTGGCCTGCCTGCCGAGCAAGGAAGAGTTCCCCTACACCATCCGCGTGGTGTCGGAGATCACCGAGTCCAACGGTTCTTCGTCGATGGCCTCCGTCTGCGGCGGCTGCCTGTCGATGATGGACGCCGGTGTGCCGATGAAGGCGCATGTGGCCGGCATCGCCATGGGCCTGATCAAGGAAGAGAACAAGTTCGCCGTGCTGACCGACATCCTGGGCGATGAGGATCATTTGGGCGACATGGATTTCAAGGTGGCTGGTACCACCGCCGGTATCACCGCGCTGCAGATGGACATCAAGATCCAGGGCATCACCAAGGAAATCATGCAAGTGGCGCTGGCCCAGGCCAAGGAAGCCCGTATGCACATCCTCGGCAAGATGCAGGAAGCCATGGGCGAGGCCAAGGCCGAGATCAGCAGCTTCGCGCCCAAGCTCTTCACCATGAAGATCAACCCCGAGAAGATCCGCGACGTGATCGGCAAGGGCGGCGCCACCATCCGCGCGCTGTGCGACGAGACCGGCTGCCAGATCAACATCGAGGAAGACGGCACCATCACCATCGCCGCCACCGAGGCCGCCAAGGCCGACGAGGCCAAGCGCCGCATCGAGGAAATCACGGCGGAAGTGGAAGTGGGCAAGGTCTACGAAGGCCCGATCGTCAAGATTCTGGATTTCGGCGCCCTGGTCAACGTGCTGCCCGGCAAGGACGGCCTGCTGCACATCAGCCAGATCGCCCACGAGCGCGTGGAAAAGGTCACCGACTATCTGCAGGAAGGCCAGATCGTCAAGGTCAAGGTGCTCGAGACCGAC